>CAMJNF010000013.1 GCA_946407235.1 uncultured Fibrobacter sp.
ACGGTTATTCCGACGAAGAAGTGGGCAAGAGGCTCGACGCCTACGGTGTTGCCGTACGTACCGGGCATCACTGCGCTCAGCCGGTTCTCCGCCATTTCGGCTACGAAAGTACCGTGCGACCCACCCTCGCATTGTACAACTCACCGGATGACATCGACGCACTCGTAAGAGCGCTGAAGACATTCGCGTGATAAATAGTGGTTAGTAAGCAGTGGTTAGTAAACAGGAATGTTTTCCTAACCACTAACCACCAACCACTAACCACTTTTCATTTTTACTTCGCATCAATCTATGCACGAACTTATCCAAGAATCTGAAGTAGCAAAAGCCGTACAAACTATTTTTGATGATTACAATCGCGGCAAGCATATCGACAATATCGATATTTACAATCGACCCGACCAGGCCGAGATTCAAACGATTTTGCAGAATTTGATTAGAGTCGTTTACCCAGGGCATTTCAGGGATCGTTCGCACAAGATTTACAACCCCAAAAACAGCTTTGCGGTTCTCATCGAAGATACATTCTACCATCTTCACAAACAGGTGGCGATTGCACTGGATTACTGTAAGCTCCGCGGCACAATGACTTCCGATGAGCGTAAAATCGAAAGCTATAGAATTTGTAAGGAATTTTTCTCCAAGATTCCTCACGTTCGCGAATTTTTGGAAACTGATTTGCATGCCGCTTATGATGGCGATCCCGCTGCCGGCTGCCTTGACGAAATCATCCTCGCCTACCCCGGCCTCATGGCGACAACAATTTACCGCATCGCCCATGAGCTCTATCTTTTGCATGTTCCAGTTCTCCCGCGACTCATGACCGAATACGCGCACTCTAAAACGGGTATCGACATTCACCCAGGCGCAACGATTGGCAAATATTTTTTCATCGATCACGGTACAGGCATTGTGATTGGCGAAACAGCGGTCATCGGCAAGAACGTCAAGATTTACCAAGGCGTCACACTCGGTGCACTTTCAACTCGCGGCGGACAACGTCTCTCTGGCAAAAAGCGCCACCCGACCATTCTTGACAACGTCACCATTTACGCAGGCGCGTCCATTCTCGGCGGTGATACCGTCGTAGGCGAAAATGCGGTTATCGGAGGTAACGCATTCATCACCCGCTCTATTGACGCCAACACTCGCGTCAGCATCAAGAATTTAGAACTCGACTACACCACAACCGACAGCCAAAAGCACAAAACTACAGAAATAACCCAAAGCGACGAGTGGTACTATATTATTTAGTGGTTAGTAAACAGTGGTTAGTAGGCAGTGATTAGTAGGATGTGTCATGACCCGCTCCAACGTCTTTGACTACTTGCAGCTATGCTGCTTAGTAGTCATGATCCACGTATGGGGTGGGCTTTTCCATATCACAACAAACAAGCCTGCTATTTTACTATAATTGCACTAGGAAATACGGAGATTTTATGCATTACTTGATTGTACCTGGTTTAAACAATTCTGACGAAAAACATTGGCAAACTTTTTGGGAAAAGAGCTTGCACAATACGCTTCGCGTACAGCAACATAGCTGGGACAATCCGCAAAAAAACGATTGGGTTACAACGCTTGGTGATACCATTCAAAAGCTGAATCAAGACACAATCATCATCGCGCATAGCCTTGGTGTCGCTACAACAGTCATGTATCTCACGCAAAATCAAGGTAAAATTCCAGCGCACATCAAAGGTGCATTCCTAGTTTCTCCAAGCGATGTCGATAACATCGAAGTCATCAAGTCGTTTGCGCCAATGCCATTAGAGAAATTACCGGTCCCCGCTTGCGTTGTCGCGAGCGAAAACGATCCGTTCGTTTCCATGGAACGTGCTGAATTTTTCGCCTCCGCTTGGGGCGTAAAGCTATTCAATGCCGGTAAACTCGGGCACATCAATTCTGCGACTGACTTGCGTGAATGGGAACAAGGCCGCGCATTCCTCGCCGCATTCGAGCAATCAATTTAGCGTTTACCCAAACCGATGCAAACGCAACGTTTCAAATTTTGTATTTAAAACAACGTTTCCAAAAACTACTAATAAATTAAATCTATAATACACGATATTAATTTAGTATTGGACAAAGCTATAACTGCGTTCTATATTTTCAAAAAAAATATAGCCACATGGAGGCTTTTAAATGTCCAAACTAAATTCAAAAAAAGATATCAATACAGCAAACATCGCTGATTCAAATAATTGGAATTTCGCAACAAAGTGTCTACAAGCCGGCTGGAAGCCCAAAATTGGCGAACCCCGCGTCCTCCCAATTTTCCAATCAACCACATACAAGTACGAAGATGTAGACGAAGTCGAAAGACTTTTCGCACTCAAGCAATCCGGTAACAAATACACCCGTACAGGGAACCCGACCGTCGCCGCTTTTGAAAGCAAGATTACGGAACTCGAAGGTGGCGTAGGCGCTGTAGCCACAGCATCAGGGCAATCCGCAGTGCTGTTGGCCATTTCGAATCTCGTAAAAGCAGGCGACCACATTGTTGCAAGCAAGCACATTTATGGCGGCAGCTACACACTGCTTAGCGTAAGGCTTGCAAAACTCGGCATCGAGACCACATTCATCAATCCCGAAGATCCCATTGCAGAACTCCGCAAGGCATTCCGCCCGAACACCAAAGTTCTTTTCGGCGAAACGATTGGCAACCCCGCCTTGGGCATTTTGGATTTCGAAAAATTTTCGAAGCTCGCCAAAGAATTTGACGTTCCCTTTTTAGTGGACAACACGCTCGCCACGCCATTCCTTGTAAAGCCCTTACAGCACGGTGCCAACGTAGTCATCCATTCAGCAACAAAATACATCGACGGTCACGCAATTGCGCTCGGCGGTGTCGTAATTGACGGCGGCAATTACAACTGGGAAAACGGAAAATTCCCAGACCTCGTAGAACCCGACGCCCAATACGCCAACACTTCCTATACTAAAAAATTTGGACGAGCCGCATTTATCTCAAAGGCCCGCGCTCAATATTTGCGCGATTTCGGTGCAGCTTTAAGCCCATTCAACGCATTCCTATTGAATCTCGGTCTCGAAACGCTCCATTTGCGCATGCCGCAGCACAGCAACAACGCATTAGCTTTAGCAGAATTTCTCTCCAAGAATCCTGCGGTCAATTGGGTTAGCTATCCAGGACTCAAATCTAGCCCGAATTTCAAGCGCATCCGCAAATACTTCGACTACCAAGGCGGTAGCGGCGTGCTCACATTCGGTCTCAAAGGTGGCCGAGCAGCCATTCGCTCATTTGTCAAGGCCTTGAAGGTCGCTGCCCTCGTGGTGCATGTAGGTGACGCCCGCACAAGCGTTCTGCATCCAGCAACTAGTACGCATTCGCAGCTTTCGCCGAAAGACAGGCTTGCCGCAGGAATTCCCGATGATATGATCCGCGTATCCGTCGGTATCGAAGACCCTCGCGACATCATCGCAGACTTCGAACAAGCTATCAACGCAAGTATCAAAGGCGGTAAGTAATTGAGTATCATTGTAGATGTTTATAAATACCTTTCCTTGGAAAGTTCGCCTAAGCGCATTAAAGATTACCTTTCCATTGATGTTGCCGATCACGCTTATTTGCCGAAAGTCGAAGACATCAAAAGCGATTGGGTCGCCTATATTGCAGCCCCCGCATTCAAGCTCATCCGCGAAAGCTTAGGCAAAGATATCGAAGCCTTTGCCTCCATCGGCACCGGTTCCGGAATTGACGTTTTGACAGGCATCGAACTTTTGGGAGCAAAGCGAGTCGGCTTCACGGATTTGCAAAAAAGCGTTGTTGCAACAGCCGCACAAAACGTTAGGAATAACATAAAAGACTTTAAGTCCATTGAATTCGAATTCGGTGACGGAGATCTTTTGCAGCCGCTCCAAAACGGCAAGCGAAATTACGATGTCATTTACGAAAATCTCCCCAACGTTCCGCTAGCAAACAACACAAAAATCGAAGACAACAGAAATAGCGGCCATTACCTCGAAAAAAGAGAAGAGCCTATTCCGCAATTTGTGCATGAACAGATGCTCGATTTGCACTACCTTGCGCTCAAGCAGGCTCGCGAATATTTAGCTAAAAACGGTGCCGTCTATTCAACGCTCGGTGGTCGCGTACCATTAAGCGCATTTATCAAGCTTGGCGAACTTGCAGGGCTCTCTTCCGAAATTTTCACATACTCATGGAAAATTCAAGCCGAGCCCAAGGATGTCATTTCAGGGTACGCTGCACAAGAAGAAGCTGGGCTTGGGCCATTCCACTTTTATCGCGCCAAAGATTTGCAAAAGGCCTTCGCATCCGTATCAGCAAAGGAATCCAGAAGCCGCGCTTTTGAAATCGAAAAGAGCCTCGAATCGTCAAAACTTACAGCCTCCGAAGCATACGAAGCTTTTAAGCAAGGCGAAATCATTGGCCATACCGTTGCAGTTCTAAAGTCTAGTTTAAGATAAGGTATTCATGAAAGATGTTATTTACAATTTAATTGAAGAATCTCAAAAGTTTCTTTTCAAGCGCGCCAAAATCGATGACAAAATAGGCCTAGAAGCTGCCAAATTTGCAGTCCGCGACATCCCCAAACCCAGCGGTAAATTCGAGAAAAGCAATTCGCCCTTAATCCGTTGGATCAAAGAAGCCGTCAAGCATGGTAGCCCCGAAACAAAAGAACTGCTAAACGCGTTGGAACCAGCGCTCCCCTACTTGCCATGGAAATACAATTACGAGCCGCGCCCCGACATGCCTGATTTAGGAAATCAAATAGGTTGGGGTGAAATTCTCGGCCCAGAAGCTCCTTATCACGATGAGCACTTTTGTTTCGGCTTCACGCTGCTTGGGAAAAATACTTTTTACCCTTCCCACTTGCACCCCGCCACAGAACTGTATGTCGTTCTATCAGGGCATGCCATTTGGACATTAGACGGGCATTCTAAAATCAATGGTCCAGGTGAATTTATATTGCACCCATCAGACCACATTCATTCCATGCAAACAGAAAACGAGCCAATGCTTGCGCTTTACACATGGAGCGGAAAGGACGTAAAAACGCTTTCGAAATACGTGTAAATTAAGCCGATCGCGGTTTCCCCGTCCAACCAAGTTTTTCGCGAAGAGCACCCACGAAACCCGTATGGCGCATGCGAATGAAAGTCGTCACAAGCTTACTTTCAGAAAGCATCACATATTCGTCCGGTTTCATTTCGAGCGTGATTCGACCGTCAAAAACGAGATCCAACGAGCAATTCACCGCCGATGCTAAGCGCAACTTTTTATCCGTGAGCGAAAGCACGAGCGGTCGAACAGAAAGGCTGCTCGGAGCCACTGGCGTAAGCACCACCGCCGGCGTCGAAGGGTGGATAATCGGGCCACCGGCCGCCAAATTGTACGCAGTTGAACCCGTCGGCGTCGAAACGAGAATCGAATCCGCCCAATATTCCGTAAGGCATGTATCATTGTAGGCAACGTTCACGTTCACCATGCGTTCGGGTGCACGCGCACGCACATGCACTTCGTTCAACACAGTCTGCTTTGCAATGCACTTTTTGCCGTGATAAACAGCAGCCTCAATCATCATGCGCTCGCGAGTCGAAAAATCGCCAGCAATCAAACTATCAAGAGTCTTTGTCAAGCCTTCCACACGCGATTCCGCCAAGAATCCCACGCGGCCCGCGTTCACGCCCAAAATCGGAATATTATGACCAAGCGCCATATGCGCGGCCGTGAGCACAGTGCCATCGCCGCCAACAGCAATCAGCAAATCGGTCTTTTGCAAAGCCGATTCTTTCACCACGCGAATCGGCTTTTTCACGAGTTCCTTGAGGGAATCGAGCGCGCAAAATTTCACTTGCGGATGTTCGAGCGCCCATGCAGAAATTTGCTTCAAGGCACAAGCCAAATCGGCACTTTTATCCTTGAACCCGACAATTCCAATGTTGCAAAAAGACTTGTTCATTTTCATCCTCAAGTTTCGCGTTCACTCAAAGCGTAGCCTAATTATTCCTTCTTCTCGGCGTTTTCCGCCACAAGCACATTTTTCAACTTGTCGACAACACCAGGGAACACCGCTTCGACCTTGTCCATATTCTCGACCGGTTCATCGTTCTGGAGCGCAAGCGACAACACGCTCAAGGCAAGCCCCATCGGCGCCGATTCACCACCGTCGAAATCGCTACCGTTCACAATCGTTTCAAGGCCGCGAATCACAAGGCCATCGTCGTACACGCCGACTTCGGCACCCGTCTTGCGCAAGTTCACCGCCAAGAATTCATTCTTGGGGCGCATTTCCTTGCGGACTTCCTTGGGCACGCGCAAAATCGTTTCGCCTTCACCGTAGCAAGCCGCCACGGCCAACAGCGGGTATTCTTCGAGCGCAGTTGCAATCACATCTTCGCTAAAGCGGCGGCCCTGCAAACGCTTGCCAGAAGCGAGCGGCTTGATTTCGACATCGCCAAAAACGTCGCCATACTTTTCACGACGGCTCACCGTTTCAACATTCGCACCCATACGTTTGAGGCATGTGAGCGCACCTGCACGGCTGCTGTTCAAGTCTACGTTCAAAAGCTTGATGACGTTGTCCTTCGGCATGTTCCCGACAGTCGCGAGTACCGCAAACGCAGTCGCTTCGGTCGTATCGCCCGGCACATAATATTCACGCGCCGTAATCACCTTCGTCTCCGAAAGTTCCGTGAACTGCGTGCGTTCAATCTTCTTGCCCTGCGCAATCATCAAGCGGCGTTCAAATTCGCTCAACTGTTCCATGCCTCTGCCTTCATATTTCACAGCCGCACCAAAATAGATGAGCATTTTCGTCCACTGGTCATGTACCGTAGACTTTTCTTCAAAATTCAAATATTCATTACGGATAAGCGCACGGAGCAAAAGTCTGTTGCGCATCACAGACGAAACATTCCCGAGAGAATCCTTCTTCACGTTCAGTTCATCGCGCAAAAAGTTAAAAACAAACTTTGCCGGTTCATCCTTTTGCACTTTGATCTTGAAATACTTCTGGAGCGTTTCCTTCGCCGTGTTCACGCGGGCAATGCCGGCATCATCGACTTCAGCGGCAAACGTGTAAAGCTGTTCTTCGTCCTTGCTCGCAAGCGTCCAAAGCATCACGTTATCGGCTTCGTTGAACTTGAACGGAAGCATTGTCGGAATAGAGTACTGGAACCCCTTGCCATTCAAGACAAGCTGATGTCCTTGCAATTCATAAGTGAGACCAAATTCTTTCAGCGCCTCGGCATACTTTTCACTACCACTTGCCCACGCAAAATTTTCCAAAACGGTGCGGCCATTTACCAAAAGCGCCATCACCAACGTCAAATTCATCCGTTCACGGTCGGGATTCATCAAGAATTCCATCGTCTATTCCTTAAGCAAATTAACGTCTTTCTTTAACTTCGTATTCCAAATATTGCAGCGTCTTCACGGCACGGGCCGCTTCTTCTTGTGTCTTGAAAGCAAGCAAAAGCGTACCCGCCACATTTTCGCGGACCTTCATGAGTTCTATGTCGCGAATGTTGATGCCTTCTTCGGCAAGCGGCTGCATCACGCTCAACAGAGCGCCCGGCTTATCCTTGAGCTGGACCGTAATTTCGTAGAACGAGTTGGTGTTATTGCGACCCGGAGCAAACAAGCTCGCACGGCCATCGTTACCCGCCTTGAAAATATTGGCAAGCGCCTGCGAATTATCCGCAACCACGCTATGCTCGTCATTTTCAAAATCACCCGAAGCAGGCTTACCGTCCTTCACGACGTTGAGTCCGTTCATCGCCGCAATCGTCTTGTCGAGGCCATCGCGAACTTCGCAAAGGGCGCGAGTCGTCTCATCGCGATTCGTCACGGCGATATCGTGCCACATTCCCCAGCCCGAGGCGGCAATGCGCGTCATGTCGCGGAAAGCGCGGCCTGCAAAATGCTGGTAGTTGTGCTTGAGCAAACGTTCCGGCAAGTTCCCGGCGAGTGTCGAGCTCAGCATCTGCGGCATGTGACTCACCCACGCCATCGTGCGGTCATGATGTTCCGGCGGGAACACCACAGGATTTGCGCCCACAAAGCGGATGATTTCCAGAAGCGGGGCATAAACAGATTCAGGCGTTCCATCCGGCGGGCAGACAAACCAATACGCATTTTCAAAAATCGCAGGATCATTGTATTCGCAAGTGCGTTTTTCGGATCCCGCCATCGGGTGGCTACCGACAAAGCGGAACGGAGCTGGCAAGCGCACGCCTGCCTTGCAAATTTCAACTTTCGTCGAACCGATATCGCTCACCAAAATTTCTCGGCCAGCAGCGGCATTTGCACCCGCCCACGAAACTTTACCAAGCGCATCAATCATCTTCAAAATGTGGAGGATCGGCGCGCAGAGCAAAATCAGGTCGCTATCCTTCGCCCACTTTTCAGTCTCGTCGTATTCAAAAAATTCATCGGCAAGTTCAAGTTCACGAGCACGCTTGAGCGTTGCAGGTGAACTCACGGCACGAATCTTCGTCGGGAGTTTAGCCTGTTTGATGGCCGCAGCAATCGAGCTTGCCAAGAGGCCAAACCCCACCATAGTAATGCGGGCAACCATTATTCTTCCACCTTGCGAGTTTCTTCCATGATGACACGGAAAATATTCTGGAACGATTCCGGAGAAAGCGGGCCACCAGCCTTTGCAGCCTTCTCGGCGACCAAATTCAAAACAGACTGTTCGCGACCTTCATCAAAAACGGGCAAACCTTTCTGCTTCTTGATTTTCCCAATTTCAGCAGCGTATGTAGCCCTCTTGTTGAGGAGCGACATCAGTTCATCATTAAGTTCGTCAATGCGAATGCGCCATTCATTAATATCCATATTGACGAATGTAGAAAAAAATTACGGCACGCGGTTTGCGTACTCATACAGCGAAAGCCCGAATTCAGGGAGAGCTGCAATCAGAAAATCAAAAATATCGGATTGAACATTTTCATAATCTTCCCACTTTACCGTATTCGCAAAAGCATAAATTTCAAGCGGGAGCCCCGTTGGCGTAGGTGCAAGTTGACGCGTCATCAGAGTCATGTCTTGTGCAATTGTATTTCTGCTGCGGAGGTACGCCGTACAAAAGGCCCTAAACGTTCCGATATTTGTCAAATGCCTTCCATTCAGCCGCGTAATAGTGTCATTTTCAGTCACACCAGAAGATTTTCCGATTTCATTTATTTTCTGTTCTAAATACGGGCGCAAAATATCGATTTTCATCAGTGTTTCAATTTCATCGTCCGTTAAAAAACGAATGCTTTGCTGGTCAATATAAAGCGAGCGTTTAATGCGGCGGCCACCAGATTCTTGCATCCATCGCCAGTTTCGAAATGAATTTGTTATCAAGTCATACGCCGGAATTACCGACACCGTATTATCCCAGTTGCGAACTTTCACAGACGTAAGCGTAATGTCAATGACCGAGCCATCAGCGTGGTGCCGTTCAATTTCAATCCAGTCCCCTTTGCGCAAAAGATCCGATATATTTATCTGAATTCCAGCAACCAAGCCAAGAATTGAATCACGGAAAACAAGCAAGAGCACAGTCGCCATCGCACCGAGAGCAGACAAAATAATTACAGGACTTTTATTGACAACCTGCGATGCCACAAGTATCGTCGCCACGCAAAAGATTACCAACTTGACGGCTTGGAAAATTCCATGCAGCGGGCGCACCTTCATCCGGGCATTGCGTTCATTCAAATTTTCAATCACATCCAGAACAGCGCTTGCCAAAAGGAACGACACCACCGTGAATAAAATATTTCCCACATGTTCGCAAACTTCATAGATAAAACTTTCTTTAGCAAGAACCTGTGGAAACGCATTCACAAAAAACATCAAAGGCACAAACATCAATCCACGCGTAATGACGCCTTTGTTCACAAGCAGGTCATCAAATTTATTCGGAGTCTTCGCCACAATCCATTTTGCAAGCGGATGGACCACAAAATAAAGGAGAGTATACGCAACTACGACAGAAACTACAAGAATTGTAAATTGAAAATAATCATCCATACACTTCAATCTAAAAATTTTCGTATATTATGTCCCGAACTATAATCTTTGGAGCAATTATGAAAATAGCTGTTATGGGTGGCGCAGGTTACATCGGAAGCCATACCATTATTGAGCTTTACAAAGCAGGTCATTCCGTCGTTGTTGTCGATAACCTTGTGAACTCCAGCAACGAATCACTCCGTCGCGTGGGCGAACTCGTCGGCACCCCCATCCCGTTCGTGAGCGCCGATGTCCGTGACGCAGCCGCCATGGACAAGATCTTTAGCGAAAACAAGTTTGACGCATGTATCCATTTCGCAGGCCTCAAGGCTGTGGGCGAATCTGTTGCAAAGCCGCTCGAATACTACGAAAACAACATGAACGCAACGTTCGTGCTCCTTAATGCCATGCGTAACCACGGCTGCAAGAACATCATTTTCAGTTCTTCCGCCACTGTTTACGGCAACCCTGCCCAAATCCCTATTACCGAAGAATGCCCCAAAGGACAATGCACCAACCCGTACGGACAGACAAAGTCCATGCTCGAAGAAGTCCTCCGCGATGTGCAAAAAGCAGACCCGGAATGGAACGTGGTGCTTCTCCGCTACTTCAACCCGATTGGCGCACACCCAAGCGGACGCATCGGCGAAGACCCGAACGGTATTCCGAACAACCTAATGCCCTACATCACGCAGACCGCAGTTGGACTCCGCAAGGAACTCGGCGTATTCGGTAACGACTATGACACCCCAGATGGAACTGGCGTCCGTGACTACATTCACGTTTGCGACCTTGCCGCAGGTCATGTTGCAGCACTCCAGGCAATCGAACGCAAATGCGGGCTTGCCATTTACAACCTCGGCACAGGGCACGGCTACTCCGTCCTCGATGTCGTGAAGGCATTCGAAAAAGCTAACGGGATCAAGATTCCGTACAGCATCAAGCCGCGCCGCGCAGGCGATATTGCCACCTGCTACTGCAACCCGCAAAAGGCATTCGACGAGCTTGGCTGGAAGGCTAAATACGGCATCGAAGAAATGTGCCGCGATGCCTGGAACTGGCAAAAGCAAAACCCGAAGGGTTACAAGGGATAAACCCCGCCACCAACATTGTCATTCCCGCCTCAGAGCGGGAATCTCCAATAAAAAAACGCAGCAAAACTGAACTGCTGCGTTTTTCTTTATCATGTGAGCAAAGCTCAACAAAACTTAGTCGCGATAGTCACGATGGTTGCGATGGTGCTTACGCGGCGGTTCCGGGCGGTTGTAATCACGATGGAGATCTTCACATTCGCGAATGCTGCGAGCCGCAAAGAACTTATGACGTCTCGGATCCATGCAATCGATACGGTCTGCGCGGTCACGGCGGTAATCAACCTGCATCCAAACTTCGCCATTGGAGCAATAGAAGTCAAACCTACGTTCCTTTTCACCACGGAAGCACTCGCCACGGCTGTACATTTTCTGATCGTTGTCATAACGTTCAGCATGAATTCTATCATGGCGGTCGCACTTCGGTTCTGCATACTTGCAGGTGACCTGCGGCTTCACCACAGCTGAAGGCGGAGGTGGAACGGCACGACTAGTCTCTTCTTTCTTAGGTTCAACGTTAATCGTCAATGCCATTGCAGATGTGCTCAGCAGCATCAACGACATAGCGCAGGTAAGCATAAGCTTTTTCATAAGACCTCTTTATACCTTAATTGTTACTTCAAAGATAATATATTAAATATTTTGTTACAAAACCAACAAATACAAAAAAAAATTTGGCCTTGCCATTATTGACAAAGCCATAAAAAATTAGCGAACAAGCTCGACGGCAGGCCGCGGCTTATATCAGCTCTTCCGCGGTGATTTTTTCATCGTGCTCGGGTTCCTGGTAGCAGGATTCCGGCACCTGAACTTGGTTCTGGAAATAAGCCTTGTGAGCGGCAATCACCTTTTCGCGAGCAAAAGCGGCATCCTTCCATTCACCAATTTGCACGTCCTTGCCTTCAAGTTCCTTGTAGTTCTGGAAGAAGTTCTTGGTAATGCGAAGGAACATCTGGTCCACGTCAGTGATGTCGCAGAACGGACGCGGGTTAAATATAGGCACGCCCAAAACCTTGTAGTCTTTTTTGCCACCATCAGTCATGTCGAGCGCACCAATAACTCGGCAAGTGCAAACTGTTCCCGTAATCATGGATGCCGGGCTGTAAATAAGCATATCCAAGGCGTCTCCATCGTCGGCCTTGGTGCTCGGGATAAAACCATACGTGCAGGGGTAGCTCATGGAACTCAAAAGGCAACGGTCCAGACGAAACACATGCAAACGTTCATCGTATTCATACTTCAAATTCGTGTCTTTGCCGATTTCCACAACGCAATCCACTTCGTAGGGATACTTGCGTCCGATAGGAAGATCCAAATAATTAATTGCCATTTATTCTCCGTAAGCCCACTTTGAGCCGCATTTTTATTTCATTCAATATAGTAAGATAAATTTAACATTTATTTACATAGAATTCAAGGGGGTGTAGCTGGCAGAACTTAGAGATCCTTCGACAAAAGCCTTTCGAGAAATAATGGATTCCCACCTAAAGCTGGCCATGCGCACTAAGGCAACACGTTGCCAAGAGCTGTCCGCCCTCCCTTCGGTCGAGAATGACAGCTCAAAATGACATTTCATCAAAGTTCTAAACTACTAATTCCGAATTATCTACTCCTCCACCGTGCTGACGTTGTCTTTTCGAAGAGGCCAATGTGGAAAACCGGTTCCCCATGATCCGGGCTGTACCCCACTTCAAAGCGGATTCGGTCAAGCGCAGGAATCACGAGATGCAGACCGCCATAGACTGCGCCTTCGTAATTTTTCCAACGAGGCATTCCTTTGTTCCAAAGCAAACTTCCATCCAGGCCCGCCACCAATTGGAGTCCATAGAAGAAGTTGATTCCCCACAAAGATGCCGAACGGCGTTCGAGCAAAACAAAACGTTCTTCGAGATTCACGAGAGCTTCGTGTTCGCCCAAGCGCTTTGCGCTCGATTCATGACCACGGAAAGTATTTGCACCACCATGATAGAAATAATCATAAAAACGAACATGGCCTGGACGCAGACGCACCAATGCCGTTGCCCCCGTCACGAAAGGTCCGAACGAATAGTAAGCGCGAGCATCTTCCAAAAATTCCGTATAATGTTCATCGTTCATTTCGCGGAAGCCCATGTGCGACACAGCGCTTTCAAAATAAATTCCCTTGCGTGTATCGATTTCACTATCGCGGAAGTCCACTGCAAAACCAAGGCCAAATTCCGGCAAATGTTCCGGACCACCTTCAATATAGCGATAAGCGGTCTTTCCCAGAATCGAGAAATGCGGAATCAATTTCCAATTTACATCTAAACTAACCAGCCAGCTTGCATCACGGAACTCACGAATATCATCCCAACTGTTCGTCCTCAAAAATTCAAAGTTCCAACCAACCGGAAGTCCCAAGAAATAAGGCGAACTGGCGTAGAACGCATACTCGTTATTGTCAAAGAACGGGTCTACCGATGTACGGTACTGCACTTCGGCACGGATGTCTTCACCAAGGATGTTCAGGTTTGCAAGCGCAAGGCCAATCATGAAGCCATCGCGGTCAGTCTTTTTGCCAGCCGGCGACGGAATCCAACGGAATATTTCCTTGACGTGATACACAAGTTTAACAGCATTCAACGAATGAGCGGCCGAAAGGTGGCTTAAGCCCGAAGTATTGCGAGATTCCATTTTCTTCGCAATCTTCGAACTTGTTGCGGGAGAAGAAACAACAGCATCAAGTGAACCGATATTCGAAGAAAGGCGGGAAATCAGAGTAGAAAGAGAATCCGTGTTTGACGCCAACTGCGAAACAATCGACGAGAGTTCACCGGTGCTAGCCGAGAATCGCGCCACAAAAGCAGAGAGCGAATCCGAATCCGTTGAAAGCGCCGAGAACAACGACGAAAGCGCATCGGTATTAGAAGTCAACCGAGAAACGAAAGATGAAAGCGTATCCAAATACGGCGAAGGATCCTCTTCCTGAGCGACAATTGGAGCCGGTTCCGAGACAGGATCATCCGTAACGCCAAGCATTTCATTAATCGATTCCCTAAACGGTTCACACGTGACAGTGATATCGGTAAAGAGATCTAGGTCCTGAAGTTTGCGCTTTTCCGTAACAAAAGTCTTTTGAGAAAAGAAATCTCCAACTTTATGGATGAGTTCCCGCGTGACCACATGAGGCTTGGTATATTCAAGGCCCTCAAGTTCTATGGTAGCAATGGGAGTCCCCTCAGCGCATTCATAAATATTTTCTTCAAAAAGATTCACTTTTGCAGCATGCGATGAAACGGACACCCCAGCAAGCAAAAGCGTAAGCATAATCCTGTTCATGTTTTAAAGATATAAAAAATTGTTATATTTGGGTCACCAATCTGAGGTGATTATGTTAGACTTTCTCGCAAACTATTGGCCGTACCTAGTTGTTCTGGTCGTGGTCATTCTTTTGTTCTTTGTTCTCCGCGGATTCCTTAAAGGTTTGAAGGCCAGAAGCCCCTTCAACATGGAAAACATCCGCAAGAGCACCGAGCCGAACTTCCTTGCTCTCCAGCAGAAGTCCAAAGCTTTGCTCGCCGATGCCGACATGATTTGCGAAATCAAGCCGGGTAGCGATCAGGTTATCCCCAAGAAAGAAGACGTCAAATTTTTCCGTCGCGCCGTTTCGCAGAAGTTCAAGCTTGCCGTGTTCCAAGTTCCGGGCACGAACAAGGTCGTGTTCTTCTTCTGCAAGACCGAAGCTGGCATCAAGAGAAGGCTCCAGAACTTGGTTATCAACCAGAAGTACCGCGAAGGCAAGCATCCCTACATTGACGAAGCTACCGGCGAAAAGCTGAGATACCCAAGAGCTTAGATAGACGAGAGTTCGCTTCGCTTACAGACTAGAGACGAGAGAGGCGAAACCATTACGTCATCCTGAGAGGCAAAGCCCGATATATGAAACTTGGCTCTTTAGAGCCTTAGTTGAATTATACTCAAAGAGCATAACTCTACTATGCCACTAAAGTGGCGAGTATCGTTTAGGTTCGTAGGAGCAGGATCCAGTCACTTTCTTTTAAATGCCCCGGTCACTGTGCCGGGGTCTGTTTTTTAAAAAGACCTAAAGAGAACACATGCGTACATACAAAGATTTAGCCATAGCCGAAGAAGAAGACAAGCTAGTCCACGCCATCGAAACGTCGCGAAATTTGCTTATCGAAGCACCTACCGGTAGCGGTAAATCCTTGTACATTCCGTGGTTTTTGAGCAGGCACTTTAGCGGGCGCATTGTCGTTTTGCAGCCGAGACGAATCGCAGCCCTCGCCCTCGCCCAATACTCAGCGAAATTACACAACGAGCCGTGCGGCAAAACTGTCGGTTACCAGTTCAGGCAAGACAGTTGCAAATCAAGCGAAACAAGAATTTTATTCCAGACGTACGGTAACTTTTTGCAGGAACTTTTGCATGGAAAGTTAAATGCCGATTGGGTGGTGTTTGATGAATACCACGAACGCCGTGCGGATATGGATTTGCTGTTCGCGTATTTTAACGGGAGACTACAATTGCCACAAATGCCGCGAATCGCAGTGATGTCGGCGGCATTGAACCGAGACGAACTCGAAGTCGCGCTTGGCGTGAAATGTTTGCAACTCGGCCACCCGCTTTACCCAGTACAAATTCTGCACCAAAAGCCCGCCGCCGGTATAAACATTGCTGCAGGCCAAGGAATCGAAAGCGAAGTCGTGAGAGCCTTGCGAACGCTATACCGCAATAATATTTGGCAGACCACGCTCGTATTCTTGCCAGGAAAAGCAGAAATTGCACGTTGCCATACCGCCGCAAGCGAGGCGCTTGGCGACAACGTCGCAGAGTTCCTTGAACTCTACGGCGGTCAAGACCGCGAAACGCAAGACCGCATTTTCGAAGAAACGGAACGCCCACGCGTTATCTTTACAACCAACATCGCAGAAACGTCTATTACAGTGCCAAATGTGACAGGCGTTGTCGATAGCGGTATCGAGCGTGTAAGTGAATACGACGACAGCGAAAAAGTGAATGTGCTGCGTACGCTCCCCATCTCGTTACAAAACGCCATACAACGCAGCGGCCGTAGCGGTCGTACGCAAAACGGATGTGCCATTCGCCTCTGGACCGAAGATGCCGAAAAGCACATGCCGCAAGGGATTGTGCCCGAAGTATTGCAAATCGAGCCCTCGGAACTCATACTGCAAAAAGCAGCGCTTGAAGCAGACGAGAGACGAGAGATGAGAGACGAAAGAGGAGTCATCCTGAGCGAAGCCCCTCAGGGCGAAGTCGAAGGATCCAAAATAATCTTGCCCACGGCGATTCCAGAAGCACGTGAAAAGACCGCAACAACGATGCTCGAAAGCTTCGGCATGTTGCAAGATGGGCGCATCACGGAACTCGGCAAACGAGCCATTCAAACTCCAATTTCAAATATTCCGCTCGCATTGATTTTGGCAAAAGCGAAATGCACCGAAGACCTCCCCGACTTACTTTTAGCCGCCATGGCATGGATCCACTCGGGAACAGAATTTGTACAAAAATCTAAAGTTTCATTGGATTTGCTCACGCTCGCGAAAGACACTCTTTCAAAAGCAATAAACGCTCCGCGCGAAGTTTCGTTCACGCTAAGACAGCTGAGAGATTATAGGGATAAGATTGCTTCGGGGCTATACGCCCCTCGCAATGACGTACACGTTTCTACGGCGAGTGACGAACTAGACAACAAACGTCATTGCGAACCCCAAGGGGGTGTGGCAATCCATGACGTTGTCATTCGCAGTTTATTAAACGCTTTCCCCGAGGCTCTTGCAACTCCCAACGGAAATGTTTACAAATTAAGCAATGGAAACACCATCCGTTTGCAGGTGGCCGAGCCCCCTTACGCATTACTAGCCCTTTCCATGCTTCGTACTGGAGGAGGCAACAAATCTGAACTGCGCATCAGCCTTTACGCTCCCGTTCCCAAAGAATTGCTCGGAGGCGAAAGCGATAAAATCCGCTACGAGCTTTTATGGCGCAGCGGTCAAGAACGATTCATCGGTGTCGAGATTCACGAAAGCGAAAGTCCCAACGGCGACGTGCGCGAGACAAGCCGCAAAGAAATTCTCACGCAAGAAGCCTCGCCCAAAGTCCTAGAAAAACTCAAAGAACTCACCGTCGATGCTTGGCGCGACAAGCTCGAAAAAGAAAACTGGACCGGTCGATACCTCACGGAAAATTTGCAAACGCTCCTTATCAAGATGCGCCTTGCCGCAAAGCTTTACCCTGAATACGGTCTCCCCGAATTCAACGACGAAGATATGGAGCTCATTTTCAATGAGCTTACCGACGGAATCTTTTTGCTGCGCGACATTAATGAAGACCGCTACAGAAACATCATCGAAGATTATTTTGGCAAGTCCATGCTCGCATGGTTGCAAAAAACATTCCCCGACCACTACATGCTCCCCAACGGCAAACGAGCTCGCTATAGCTATCAAGCCGTAGCCACCGCCGACGAACAAAGCAGCGGCAAAATAGTCCAAAGTGCAGACGGTGTTCTCGTTGAAATTTCCGCACGCATCGAAGACTTTATGCAGCTCCGCGGAGAACACAAAATCGCCGATGGAAAAATCAAAGTGCGTTACGACATTCTAGCACCGAACTTCCGCACAATACAAAAAACGTGGGACCTTACGAGTTTCTGGCAGAACACCTACGCCGAAGTCCGCAAAGAATTACGCGGAAGATACCCCAAGCACCCGTGGCCGGAGAGTGTAGTGTAAAACAAGATGCGAGTTGGTTGAACTTAGTTGGTAGAACTTAGTTAGATTGCAATATTCTAAGTTCTAAGTTCTATTTCACGCTGTAAACAGCAAGAGTCTTGCTGTATTCATACCCTACAATCAAGAGAGGTTCGCCGTTCGGGCTCTTTTCAGCAGGGATAAACAAAATGCCTTCGGGGCCGCGATCTTTCGGATTCAAATAAAAATCAACGATTTTCGGGGCATTCCCTTTTTCGACACCTGTAATATCAAATACCGTCACAGCGCTCGTGCGTTCAAGACCCGCGAACACATAACGTTTTTCGCCCACAATACCCGTCGTTACATTTTCCGGTTCGCAGCCTTTATCTTCGCTGCGGGCATCCATCTTGACTTTACCTTTCTTAGAATTCCAATTAAAATAGTCCGGAGCGACCTTGGCCATCGTTTGTTCAAAGACATCGCCGGAGTCCCACATCAAATGCCCAGTCGCACCATCAAAAATGCTAATGGAACGCGAACCAAAAGAATACATGTAAGGGCACTTGCTATTTGCGGTCTTATCGGGAGCAACATCGCAACGTTCCAAGCGACTCACCGTCACATTTTTCAAATCATCCAGCACACTTGCCGTAAACACATCCGAGTCAAGCACGCCCTGCTGCGAAAGCATCATCGGAGTTGTCACATCCGTCCAAGCCTTATAATCATTGACCGGAGCACCTTCATTTGCAGTCACAACAAAAGTCTTTCCACCAGCACTAAACGCCGAAATGCCATCGGGCTGGCGCAATCCGCGCAACGGATAATTCTTGATTTCAATAGCCTTATTTTTCTTGACATCAAGCCCATAACCCGAAACAGAATGGTCCACATAACCGAGCGGGAACACGTCCAAAATTTTCTTTGCCGCCACATCAAACTTCACAAGAGCGTTGTTTTCTTGTAAACTAATCCACGCGGTTTTAGAATCACCCGATACCGTAATGTATTCCGGCTCAAGCGATTGTACAAAGCTCTTCACACCCGTTTTGCGCACGCCCTTCGCCATCAATTTTAACGAGTCAAGCCCATCAAAACCAACAACAGCCTTTTGCGGTTTTTTCCAAGCTTTCGCTAAATCTGCCATATTCGCAGGCGCATTAGCTGCAGCAATCGACAAAACGCCAATACCACCTTCTGGATCTTCACCAAAAGCTTCATCCGGCGAGCCTTCACAAGCAACAAGCAAATTCGTTCCATCCGGCGTAAACGTAATCATGTCAGGCATGTAACAAAGTTCATGCAAACCAAGAACTTCAAGTTTCTTGTTATAGCGCATCACCTGCACATGTCCCTTTTTCCATTCAGGGGTATTGAGCAAGCTTACTGCCACGAGGTCACCATGCACAGTCACACTAGAGGCGCCGCCCGGCAATTTAACTTCGTTTATTTTTTTCGGATTCGCAGGGTCCGCCAAATCGACAATTTCAAGCACATTCTCGCCGCCGACCACAAACAGCACATTCTTTTCGGGCATGAAAGCCGAGATTTCGGCTGTTGTCATGGGAATCGAAGCCACCTGCTTTAGTACCGTCCCCATCTGGAACGGGCCTGCCGGAACATCCGACTTCTTAGCAAACGAAAACCCCGAGCACAAAAGCAGACTCATGGCTAAAGAGGTACACTTCATACAATCTCCCATGCGGCAAAGCCGCGTTTTTTGCCAAAACTCAATCGAGAATCAGCCACATGATAAGCATGCCAAGTCCAAAACTCGCAGCCATAGAAGCCCCCGTCATCATACGGTCAGAATTTTCTTTTTCCTTCTTGGACGCTTCATTTTCTTTCTGCTTTTCAGCCTGTTCCTGACTTGCTTGAATAGCAACACTCAAAGCCTTGGCACAGGTTTCGTTGTTCTTCTTGAGTGTATTGTAGCTTTGTTCCCAGTTTTCGCACTTCGCACGTTCCAATTCAAGATCTGAACGGAGCGCCTTTTTTTCTACAGTGCAAGCGCTATCATGAAGCGCCATGACACTATCGCGAACCGCAAGTTCGGCAATAAGTTCTGCATTTTCCGCAGCAACAGCCGATTGAGCTTCACTTTTTGCAGCACCAGCTGCAAGAACCGGCGACACCGCAAAAGCAGAAACAAACAACGCAGAAACAGCCAACGATTTCACAAAAGAACGAACAACAGAAACCATACAAGCCTCAATTACATCTGAGCCAAAATGCGTTTCCAACCGTCTTCCGGAATTTGCGCACCCATCACCTGAACAACTTCGTTCGAGACGATGCTACCAAGGTTGCCCGCGCGTTCCATGTCCCAACCGTTCATGAAACCATACAGGAATCCCGATGCCCAAAGGTCACCAGCACCCGTCGTATCGATAGCCTTTGCTGCACCAGCCGACACGCGAGTCACTTTACCGTCCTTTGCTATCAAGGCGCCGCGCTTGCCAATCTTCACGACAGCAACCTTAGCCTTCTTGGCGAGGACTTCAAGTGCAGCTTCTTCCTTGACACCGGCATAAGCAAAAGCTTCGTCTTCATTTGCAATGATGATATCGATCATCTTATTGGCAAAAAGTTCATCGAACAGTTTGCGGCAAGCATCGACCACGCCAAACGAGCTAAAGTCAAGCGCCGTTTCAACACCAAGACTGCGAGCAAGTTCAAAAGACTTCTTGAAGCATTCGCCGTTAAATGCGCGGTAGCCTTCGGCATACAAAAGTCCTACATCATCATAAAGTGCAGGCGTAAAATCATCCGAGCCCAAGAAATCAGAAGCACCGAGATAAGTCCACATCGAACGCTGGGCATCCGGCGTCACGGCAGAAAAAACACAACCCGTAGCAGCACTAGAAAGACCAACCTTCGATTCCACACCATTATTTTTCAAATGATCCTGGAAAAGCTTACCGAGTTCATCATCACCCACTTTGCTGATAAAAGCGGCCTTACCACCGAGACGAGCCACGCCCACCATCGTATTGCAAGTAGAGCCACCCGGCACTCGAATCGGATTTTCAAGAGAACCAAGGAACTTTTCCATTTGCGGCCAATCGACCATGTTCATGCCGCCCTTCTGAACGCCTTGTGCAGCAATCCATTCATCGCTCACGTTAGCCAAAATATCAACAAGGGCAGCGCCCATACCTAGTACTTTTTTCATTAGAATCCTCCGCGACGGCGACGCAACTTGTCGCCCGCTCTTAATAAAAATTCACGTTCCGATTCATTCAAAGACTGGATGCCTTCGCGTTCCACTTTTTTGAGGATATCATCCATGCGCTTCTGTTCGTTTACGTAAAACACTTCACCTTCGAGAACTTCCGGTTCTTCGACGCTATCACGCTGATAAGAGCGTGAACGAGACTGCCCGCTGCTATACTTTTCGGGATTTCTCGAAAACAGGCGGAAAATAGCCGAAAGCGGCGAATGGTAAAGAACCTTCGGACCGTTCTGGTAAATCGCCATGTAAATGAATCCCGCGACCACTCCGCCCAAGTGAGCAAAATGCGCAATCATGTCTCCCGAATTTGCAAAGAGAATGTCAAGCGCAATCATCACCCACATGGCATGCTTAATCTTCATCGGAATGATAAAGAACATGAGGAGCATGCGTTCCGGGAAGAACTTATAATAAGCGACAAAAACGCCCATCAAGGCGCCCGAAGCACCAATAATCGGATTGTTCGTAAGGCCGAGCAAGCACATGAAAAAGCTGAACAGCGCCGCAAAAATTCCGCAGAAGAAATACATTGCAACAAAATGACGTGTCCCCATCCATTCTGCCACTTCGGATCCGAACATCCAAAGCATGAGCATGTTGAAGAAGAAATGCATAAAGTCAAAATGGATGAACATGTACGTCACATAGCGCCAGAGTTCAAGCGGAACCCTCGGCATAAAAGCACCATAATAGTTCATGTAATCCGTCACGCTGCCGTAACCAGCACCCAGATCGACTTCAATTCCTCGCCCAAGGAATGCGATAATAAAAATAGCGGCATTCGTAAGCAACAACAATTGCAAAGCTTTGGATAAATATTTAAACGGCTTCATAAACCTTCCTAAACTCTTTTAAAAGCATGGAGACCATATTCTCCGGCACATATTTAGAGATAAGACTAATCTGTTCGGTTGCGTTCTTGTTCGCACCACACTTGAGGAGTTCACGTACAACAGAGCTGCTTACCACGAGGTGTTCCTGCGCACTGAGCAAAAGCACCGTTTCGATTTCGCCCACACCGTAAATGACCTTGTTGTTCCAGGCGACCGCCTGTTCTGCATCCAAGTCCGCCGCATTGCGGATACCGCGCACCAAGTAGCGAGCACCCTCGGATTTCATAAAATCGACGGTCAATCCACCATAAACAGTCACTTTCACATTCGGGATATCAGAGACCGCAGCCTCCACCATTGCCTTCCGCGTTTCCGCATCAAACAAGTTCTTTTTGTTAGCGTTTTGCGCAACAACAACAGTCAGGGAATCAAACAATCCGGCGGCACGTTTTACGAGGTCATAATGCCCGACCGTAAACGGATCGAACGAGCCCGCGAACACCGCCACACGGGATTCGCGACCAGCCTCCAAAGCAGCCCCATTCTGTATCTTCGATTTCCACTCCATGTCGTATAATTTACAAAAATGCGAATAAAAAATGTAAGCTATGAGGTATGGGCACGGTACTTCGTACCTTTGAGCTATGGGATATAAGTAAAAACCCAAAGCGAAGCGAGCCCAAAGGGGCTTTAGCCCCGACCTGACAAGCTCATTTTCTGAAAATCACCAACGATGATTCACCGTAACGGCGGACCTGGCCTTCGCTCGCCCATTCAGGCAACTTACGGCTTGGAGCCTCAAAAACAGCTACACCGCCAGGGTTCAACCACTCGATAAAAGGGCGCAAGTCAGGATAATCCATGTCCTTGAAAGGCGGGTCTGCATAAATCAGGTCGAACCCGCCATTGGCACAGACAATTTCGCGCTTGAGAGTAAGAACACTAGTCTCAAGCAACTTGAGCTTGGATTCAGCACCAACCGCCTTGTACGAGCGTTCAATCATCTTCGCCTGCGGCCGAGCAAGTTCCACCGCGATAACGCTTTCTGCACCACGGCTTATCGCTTCAAGCCCCATGATGCCACTCCCGGCAAAAAGGTCCAGCATGCGGAAGCCTTCGACGCCCTGCAATATGTTAAAGAGAGCTTCCCTTGTTCGGGAAGCTGTCGGACGAGTTTTCATGGAATCCGGAGACTCGATATTGCGTCCCCGCAATGAACCGCCAGTAATACGAATCGGCATACTAGCGAAGGACTAACATTTCAACACGCATAGACGTAACCAAGAACTTCTTAACGAATCTAAGATCCGCTTTTGGAATACCCATGCGAATTGGAGAATTAGCGAACACGTTCACGAAATTCAGCAAATCTGCGAAATCGGCTGTAGACGTTACATTGTACGAATAACGTTTAAACACGCCAAAATCTTCGACAACAGGCTTATCCATACCTTTCAAATGAACCTTGTTCGAAGAAGCAATCAACTTGAATGCCTTGACTTCTGCCGCCACTTCTGCAGCCGGAACAAATCCGCGCACGGCATCAAGACGGACCTGCGGAACCGAGAACTGACCAAAAGCAGCAACTTCGGTAGCAGCTTCAGATGCAATCGGCGTTTGGAACTGCTTGCTCACCGCTTTAAGTCTATCCATAAGCGTATGCTGAGAAGATGCCTTCATCGCAATGCCACGGAGGTAATAGTAATTCGGCGCCTGGTATACGCATTCCGAGAATCCGATATCGTCAGGCACGGCCGTATTAAGGAACGACAGGAACTGAGCCAACGAAGTCTTCTGGAAGGAGAGCCTTTCGAGCGGGAGATAGCTATTATAGCTTGTTCGTTTGTTATTAAACAGAGCCTGCGGTTTGATTTCGGCAACGAGATCCCTTACAGGCATCGCTGCACGAGCCTTTGCCAAAGCTTCCTGCTGTTTTGCAATCTCTTCTGCGGTCGGACTGGCAGGGGTCGTTGTCGCTACTGAAGTACTCTTCTTAGCGCCAATCAAGTTGAGATAAGAATCCGGAAGAACGCCATCCAGCGCCGCAGGAACACCCATGACACTCAGATAGCAACTAAAGGCTACAACAGCAAACAAAGCCGCAAGACCAATAGTCAAATACTTTCTCTTGACGCGACGTTCCACATCAGCGACATTCGTCACATGCAAATGCTGCGAAACGCTACCAATGGTGGAACTCTTTTCGGCCACCGCAATAAGGTTCATGTGAATCATACACCCTCCATCTGATTGAGAGCAGCACCGACAGCGCCGACACAGCAGATCATATCAACGGGATTCACGCTCTCGTCACACGGGAGCTGCGACAAACTTGTCAGCAACGAAGCATCGTAATCGCTCAGTTTTTGCATGAGTATATTCACGAACTGCTCGTTCGAAGCCATTTCACCGCAAATGCGCACTTCAGACACACCGTTGATGGAATTCTCCGACTGGACAAGCGTCATCTGTTCAAGAATTTCGTTTGCAAGAATCGGGTAAGCCGTATCTTCAGTCTTTCCGATCATCGAAAGTGTCGAAACACAACGCAAGGCAAGGAGCTCATCACGGCGCATCCAAACAATCGTCACGCCCGAAAAGTCCGCCTTCACTACGCAAACGGCATCCTTAATCTTCTCACCAACATCCATCACATTCATGAGAGAAAGAACATCGACTTCCATCGACTTCGGAGAAAGGACTCTCGAACGGAAGCCCTTACGCAAAGCATCAACCCATTCCTTGCGAACAGCCATGATCAATTCATTGTATCCAAGGGAATCGTCGCCGCTCAATGTAATGGAATCGACAACATAGGCAGATACTTCTGCATTCGTGAAAAGCTCCATATACCACTTAAGGTACTGTTCCTTGTTCGCGACTGCCTCTTGAGGCACATAGACCTTGCGGATAATCGACATCGTTGCAGGCATCGTGACAGAGGTCGCCACAATATCCTTAATCTCATTGTCGTCCACCCACTGCTGGAGTGTGCTTTCAAAAAGAAAAATATCGTAAATAGGGTTAGTTTCAGTTGGAAGAACCGCAGCCTTCACAACCTTCTTTGCGGAAGCATCCACAAGGGCAACCTTCATGGAAGTGTCGCCAACTTCAATTCCTAGGTATAACTTCTTTTCACTCATAAATATGCTTATGTAAAGTTTTATATCCTAAAACTAATCAAAAATTATCGATTGTAACATCATTTCAAGCTTTTTCTTTCCAATTCCATGCACTTTTTTTAGGTCAGAAGCGTTTTTATACGGTCCAAAGGCGTTTCTCCGCTCAATAATTTTCTCCGCAAGCTTAGGTCCAACCCCCTTTATAGCACACAAATCTTCCGCACTAGCCATATTAATATTAAGCGGAAATACCACTTTTTTCTTGGATTTTCGGTGGTGGACGGAGCGTTCTGCAGTCACAGAATCATTCAATTCAACCAATTCAGCCTGTTTTTCCGTCTCTTTTATTTTATTAGGAACAGCAATAGAATCCACATGGGCACTATCCACATGGCTATTGACCACGATTGCCTCACCCACCTCGAAAGATTCGATAGACGGGAGCCCCCACGGGAGATAGCGGACGATTAGACCAATTGTAAAGAGGATTATTGCGAGTTTGAGGATTCTTTTTTCAGATGCGTTCATCGCCTTTTCTGAGAGGTTCATCTAGCAAAGGATATAATAAACGATCTAACAAAATTTTCTCGACATGGGTTGCGTCCGACGGGACATCCACCGAGATGCTCGGATATTCGCTCTGAACAATGCGAATCGGGCGGCGCCCAAGGATACGCATTTGCTCTAGCGAGCGTTCCAGCTCAATTTTGCTCTGCGGAAGAGCGGCAAACTCGTCACGAGATGCGCGGGAGTAAGCGTAAATGCCCTGGTGCTGGAACCAGCGGCTCGCCTCAGCAGGGGCAACCGACCTTGTAAAATCGACCGCCAAACCATCGCACACGAGCACTTTCACGACGGTCTTGAGTTCAGCTTCTGCAGGGTTCAACGGGCATGCGACCGTCACCCAGCAGTCAGGGTGTTCCGAGAGGTCTTTTGCGACATCGCGGAGCACGGAAGGTTCAACGAGAGGTTCATCGCCCTGGAGATTCACGACCAGATCAAGGCCTAGCTTTTGGGCAGCCTCGGCCACGCGGTCGGAACCGGTTGCACATTCCCCCGTCATCACGCAGTCAAAGCCAGCAGCCGTGACCACCGCCTCGATTTCGGGACTATCCGTTGCGCAGACAATGCGATCAAAGCAATCCGCCAATAACGCTCGTTCTAGCGTACGGACAATCATCTCCTTGCCGTTGAGCTTCAGGAGAGGTTTCCCCGGAAATCTGGACGAGCCCATGCGGGCCGGAACAATGCAACTGACCTTGTTCAAAGCGAAAAGCGTAACGAAATGCGCGAAATTCGGCAAATGCGTCGGGTAAGAGCGCCGACTACATCACCTTCGGGATGGCGAAATGGTCATTTTCGACGGCCGGAGCGTTCGCAAAAGCCTGATCAAGCGTAAAGCCCTGCACCGGCACATCTTCGCGGAGGATGGTAGCGCCGTTTTCGACAGCGGTCATCGGTTCCACGTTCGAAAGGTCCAAAGCCTTCAATGCTTCGAGATGGTCGAGCATCTTGTCCAAGTGACCCTTGATAGCCGGAATATCTTCTTCTGCAATGCTCAGGCGAGACAACTTTGCGAGTTTCAAAACTTCTTCACGTTCAAGCATAAAAAACCTCTTTTTTACGGAATGCAATATAGAAAAGTTGGCATAACTTAGAACTCAAAACTTAGATTAGACTAGAGAAATATCTACTCCGCTAAAGAAAGCCTTGTTCAACTCCTTCAGAATTTTATCCATGAGACTGTCTGCTTTGACGAAGTACCTCTAATTTGGCTTGCATTTCAGCAATTTTTTCGTCGGACATTCCCATTTCACGCAGAACGGCTTCAGTATCGTCTCGATTCTGAGCTAATTTTGCTTCCGCCTTGGCTTGCTCTTCGGTGCGCGCATCGGCAATTTCCTGGCGGTAAACATCGCCGGCACTGACGAATCCGTACTTTTGTCCAATGCTCTTGAAAGCCACGTTCAACTCCTTCAGAAAGCCATTTCCTAAAAATAAGTATAACTTTCAGAATCAGCCGATTATTGCCTTTCCGCTAGAATTTGTTCCTTGGAATAGCCGAAGTAAGCCATCGCGTTCTCAACAGAAATGACACCGTCACACACCAGTTTCTTGGCTGTATTGAGCTTTTCCGCTTCAGCAATTTCAGCTTTTTGATGTTCTGCTTCGGCTCTTTGATCGGCTTCGGCAATTTCCTGGCGGTAAACATCGCCGGCACTGACGAATCCGTACTTTTGTCCAATGCTCTTGAAAGCCATGTTCAACTCCTTCATAACTTCTTTACCGAGATACTCCAGTAAATATAGACTTATTTTTTCGAGCAAACAAGAGAGCTCGTTGCTGGGCATTTTCCGCAATCTCGGCTTGAATTGACGGAACACTTCAAGGAAGGCATCCTTGTCGTAAGCATGCGCCATCGCCGCGATTCCAAGGCCTGTTGCGACATCTTCGCAAGCGAGGCAGTCGCTATCCGGAATTTCCGACATGTTCACGAACGCACAGCGGAACGGCAAAACCATGCCGTGAAAATATGCAGGATAGTCCTTTTCAAGCAATTCAAGTGGGTTCCAATTATCACGTCCATTGTAAAATATCATCGCCATCGTCGGAAGTCCGTCGAATAGGCGCCCCTCGTCAAAGCGTTTCATCACGGAACGCATGTAACGCGCAAGCTGGTTGAACATATTGGCATCGCGACCGGACTTGTGTTCCACAAGGATTCCCACAAATACGGGTGCGCCCGTCAAGACATTCACGCGGAAAGCCAAATCCGCGTCACCTGTTTCATACACTTCGGAATACGAATCCGGGATGCGGACAAGCGTATCCAAATTTACCGCAGAGAGGAACGCCCCCACATCAACATTTATTTTACCTGCAAATTCCAGCAAGTACCTGAGATGTTTTACATCCGCAAATAGCCAACGGAAAAAAGCATCGTGAGGCTTTTTTGCCGTCTGTTTTTCTTCCATAAAAATCCTTTCTCTTTTTTAGAGACAAGTTCATAAAAGCAATGATATAAGAAAGGATATAGACAAAGATATAATAAAATCAGTTCATCAGAACCGTCGACTATAATCTAACAAACAAGTTCAAGAAAAACAAGGGGTCGTTTTGCAAAGCATCCATTTTACAAACAACCGTTTGCACGAGCGTCGTGGCAACCAAGCTTGCTTGTGTTGACATGACCGAGTAGCAGGTTGTTCTGCAAACAACCGTTTGCAAGCAAAAGTCATTCAGTAAAGGTAAATGGGATGGTGACGGTTGTTTCACCTGATTCCATTCTGTGAAATACCCAGCGGTTCATACTTTGTTGTATTTCTGCATCAAATTTGCGATTTTGCATTGTAGAGGAGACGATGGAAACGTCAGTCACTCTGCCATCTGCAGCAATTGTTAATTTTAAAGTAACCTTGCCTTGGAGTTCAGAATTTTTTTTCAAATACTTGTAGTAAACATGGCGAAGTCCCGGTGTACGCATACGAACTATTTTTTTTATATCCAAAGCAGTTCGATCGGCTCCATTTTTATTTTTCACCTTAATATCACGTTCAGAAGGCATCTTAACAGAGCCCTTTATTTTTTGCGCAGCTAAAATATTACTTCCAACCTGATCACCGAAAAAAGAACCAAAACTTTCATAACCACCATTATAATAATCATGCACTGACGAGTCTTGACTACTCTCGGATCCATTTGAACTACTTGAATTTTCTACTAGCCCCTTTTCTTCATTACAACCTGAAAAAATGAAGGCGACACATGCGATGACAATCGCAATGATAAACTTGTCCATTTTACAAATTTTCATATTCACCATACTTTCTGTATTACAAGCTTTAAGACCTCTGGATATCATTTACAAAATCACAAAAACAACGCCAAGCGTTTTTATGAAAATTTACATGCAAAAAAGATTCCCGGTCAAGCCGAAGCAACAGGCAAACCCATTGCCGAGCCGACCAGTCTTGGTTTGAACGTTCTCTCGTCTATATTACCCAATCACTTCCAATGCGGCATACTTGAGGATGATAGTGCGGTTCATGTTCTCGCGGTCAAAGCGCACATCGACGCGTGCGTTGTCGCCACTGCCGTAAGCCTTCATAATTACACCCGTTCCATACCTGGAATGGCGAACGCGAGCGCCCTCGTGATACGGATTGTCATACTCAATTGTCGGGCCAGATGGAGCAGGAGCCTTCACCACCTTCACCGGATTGCGGTAGACTATATGCTTGTCGTTTTTCTTGATGGAAGCGGGTACAGGCGCCGGACGCGAACCATAAGAGCCACCACCATACGAGTTGCCGTAACCTCCACCATAATTGCCACGAGAGCCGCCGCCAAACGAGCGACTTCCATAAGAATTGCCCGAGCCCGAATTGCCATAAGACGAACGAGAACCATAATTTGACGAACCATACGACGAGCTGGAGCGCGTATTCCCGACAAAGCTAGGAACAGACGGGCGTGTATTCAAACACGGCGTAAAGTCAACAACGGACGGGTCCAATTCCTTGAGGAACCTGGACGGAGCAAACGGCCGAATATTTCCCTGGAAAAACCTGCGTTCGGCATGGTACAGATAAAGTTTCTTTTCGGCACGGGTGCAGCCCACATAGAACAGGCGACGTTCTTCTTCCATCTGCTCATTGATTTCAGCCATCGAAAGCATCGAAGTTCCACGCACCAGCGGGAATATTTCGTCATCGCAACCCGCCAAATGAACCGTATTGAATTCCAAACCTTTAGCCATGTGGATTGTCATGAGCGTCACAAGGCCCTTCGACGTATCGACCTTCTTATCGCCATCCGTCAAAAGTGAAATATCCTGCAAGAACGCATCAAGCGTTGCGCCCGGATGATCTTCGTCAAATTCGCGAATAGCGTTAATCATTTCGTCCAAGTTTGCAATACGTTCGTCTGCGGTGACTTCATCTTCTTTACGCAAGAAATCCTTATAGCCCGTTTCGTTGATAATCGTTTCGGCAAGAATCGGGAGCGGCGTTTCGCCAGAATTCATCATGTTTTTCCAGCGGATGACAAGATCGGTAAAACCTTTCAACTTCGGAGCGCCACGACTCGTGCCATTCGCCTCGGCCAAGAGGTTATCCCATAGCGATCCCTCGCCCGCTTTAACCTTAGCGAGCACACCTTCGACAGTCGTCTTGCCGATGGCACGCGGCGGAGTGTTAATCACGCGCAAGTATGCGGCATCGTCTTTTTCGTTCGCGAGCACGCGCAAATAGGCCAAAATATCCTTGATTTCCTTGCGGTCCCAGAATCTTGTTCCACCAAAAATCACCGACGGGATACGCAAATCGTTGAGCGCCTTTTCAAGCACACGGGACTGCGCGTTAGTGCGGTAGAATACAGCTGTTTTCGCATAAAAATCAGGTCCCGCCTGCGCAATTGTCTTTGCAATGTTCGATGCTTCGGAACGATCATCCTCGAAATAGCGCACGTGAATGAGCTCGCCCGCTTCTTCCTTGGAGAAAACGTTCTTCTGCATTTCGGCAGGGCGGACGTTATGCGCAATCACGGAACCAGCGCCTTTAACGATGTTTGCGGTCGAGCGGTAATTGCGTTCAAGCTTGACAATCGTGACCGGAGCAAAATCGCGGTGGAAGTTGCGGATAATCTTGATGTTCGCACCACGCCAGCCGTAAATACTCTGGTCGTCATCACCCACCACCGTTACATTCTTGGTTTCCGGATTGATGAGCAACTTCAAAAGTTCGTACTGGACATCGTTCGTATCTTGATATTCATCGACCACGACATACTGGAATATATTTTTCCAACGTTCAGACAACTGAGGAAGTTTTTGCAGCATATAGACCGTGTTAAATAACAAATCATCAAAGTCCATAGCATTGGACTCAAAGAGCTTCTTCTGATAAGCAGCATAATACTTCGCATTACGTTCCTGATCGGCAAATTCCGCATTCATCATCGCAATGTCCGGAGTCTGCAAAACAGCCTTACCATCCTTGAACAAAATCGTGTTTTTGTAGCGAGATATTGCACCATGAACTTTTCTAAGTTCAGCAGGGTCAAAATCGCCACCCAAATCGTCCTTCAAGATTTCCTTGAGGATTCGCTTTTGGTCATCATCATCGTAAATCGAAAAATTGCCATCATACCAAGCCCCACCCAAAGCACGAAGTACATTCTCATTAGCAAGACATGTTTTTAAAAGTTTTAAACAAACGGAATGGAACGTTCCCATCCACTTAAATGGTAAATGACGATCATCCAAAAGAGTCTGGATACGTTCCTTCATTTCACGAGCAGCCTTATTCGTAAAAGTTACTGCCAAAATATTATTAGAATTTACTTTGTGAAACGAAACAATATGGGCTATCTTATAGGTAATGCAACGCGTCTTTCCCGAACCTGCACCGGCAAGAATCAGCATCGGGCCGTTAATTTTCTTTGCGGCGGCCGCCTGTTCCGGATTCAATTCACAATCTAAAACACAACCATCTACAATCTTTGCGTTTTCCGCCATCCTGCACCTCTAGTCGATATACAGATGTGCAATATAGAAAATAGGTTGTAGGTTTTAGGGGTTAGGCATTAGGAAATAGCCAATGGTTATTGGTCATTAGTTATTAGTTTAGACTCTTGCAAAAGTCACAAGCCACCCCTAAAAGGGGTGGCTTGCTTTGCCCCTAGAAGGGGCC
>CAMJNF010000014.1 GCA_946407235.1 uncultured Fibrobacter sp.
CACGCGCTCTTCGATCTGCGGGAAGGTCTCTTCTTTCTTTACTTCACGAAACATGATTTGAACCTCTGAAAAGTGGGTAGTGGTTGGTGGTTAGTGGTTAGGCTTCGCGGCATTCCTTACTCTCGTCATTGCGAGGAGCCGAAGGCGACGCGGCAATCTCTACCCACATTCACGCCATTAAACACTTAACGTTAAATTTTCGGGCGTAAATTTAGAAACTTTTGCGTAAGGCGAGTGAAGCGGGACTGTTTACAGGCCCATTTCCGAGCCGCTGCTACTGACGTTGCAGGCGTCAAAACAACTTGTTGTTTTGACATTGCCGAGCCGTACTAAATGCGTGCAAATTGAGTGCCGCAGGTAATGTTTGCATTACCTATGGCCGAAATGCAGCCGCATGGCATCGGAGATGCCCAATGCGCTCCAAAGGAGCGCCAAGATAGAATTTTGACACGAATCAAGCAATACAGAACATCTTGCAAGCCCACTTTTGAGGCTTTCATTTCGATTCTTTAAGCACCAGATTCACCAAAATTCCAAGAATCAAAGCGGCAGCAATACTAGTCAGCGTCACAGCCCCCACAGTAACCGTAAGCCCACCTACACCCGCGATAAAAATCGTCGACGCTACAAACAAATTCTTATTTTCATCAAAATTCACTTTTTGCAACATCTTAAGGCCCGACACGGCAATAAATCCATAAAGCGCAATACACACGCCACCCATCACGCACGCAGGAATCGAATCAATAAAAGCAACAACCGGAGTCAAGAAAGAAAACGTAATGCACCCCGCGGCAGCAAGGCCAATAGCCTGCGTTGAAGAATTCCCCGTAATTGCAACGCACGCAATCGATTCACCATACGTAGTATTAGGGCATCCACCATAGAAGGCGCCCACCATCGAACCAATCCCATCGCCGTTCAAAGTGCGATAGAGCCCCGGGTCTTCAAGCAAATCCGTCCCGATAACCGAAGAAAGATTTTTATGGTCAGCGATATGCTCGGCAAGAACCACGAAAGCAACAGGAACATACGCCACAAAAATCGTAATCACATAAGACAGCGAGACTTCGGAAATTCCACCAAGCGCATGCCTAAAAACAAAATCAGGCACACCAAAAAAAGAACGGACAGTCAGATTGCCGTACGGCATCATGTAGGTTCCAAAAACAGAAAAATCAATCACTTGTAGCGACGAAATATCATACATCAATCCCAAAACCGTAAAAAACGAAGCGACCACATAGCCCGCCAAAATTCCAATTATGAACGGCATCATACGCAATTTTTTATTGCCAAAAGTGGCGCAAACCATCGTTACTAACAAAGTTACAAGCCCGCACAACATTGCAACCCAAGATGGATCTTCAATATTTGGCGCCGCATCAAGTCGCCCTAAATCGCTAATCGCATTCCGAGCAAGGCTAAGCCCAATAATGGAAACTGTCGATCCGATAATCACCGGGGGCATCAAACGATTAACCCACCCGGCTCCCGTAAAACGCACTACCAAAGAAATCACCACGTAGACAAGGCCTGCAAAAAACGAACCAATAATCAACCCAAGCATTCCCAAGCTCATTGAAACCCCGCCCGCAAAAGCGGCAAACATCGGGCCTATAAAAGCAAATGACGAACCAAGAAAAACTGGGCTACGGAACTGTGTAAAAGCAAGATAGACTAAAGTTCCGACTCCAGCGCCAAACATCGCCGATGCGGGAGTCAAGCCGTTTCCAACAATGGCAGGCACAGCAATAGTTGCTGCAAGCACAGCAAGCATTTGTTGAAAAGCATAGATAATTATTGACATAAAATTTTCTCCGACTTCTTCGGTTCAAAATATAGACATTGAATAATTATCAATTCCGCATCATCTTAAAATCGACCGCAATACAGGGCTATAATGCGGTCATCCTAAAGCCACATTTCTCCAATTCGGAATATTCCGAATTGGAACACTTAAGTTGTTGCACATCCTAAAAAAAACTCCCCGATGTAGCAAAATTATATATAATAACAAATGAAGGAGGAGCAAAAATAGAATTTAGACCTACAGTCCTGTAAGAAATTTATTAGTCCGATTTGGATTATCGACTCATTTTGTAAACCTTGAATTTACAAACATCCGTTTTTTATATTAACACCAAAATTAATTTGATCTAAAAAAAAAAGAGGTAAGAAATGTCAACAGATAGCAACTACAATGTTGGACATGTCATTATGGTAACGCTTTCTGCCGCAATTGGCGGATTTCTGTTCGGTTTTGACTCATCCGTAATCAATGGCGCCAACGTGGCACTTAAAGGCTATTTCAACTGCAATGATATGCAGCTCGGTCTTGCCGTTTCGCTCGCATTGATTGGCGCCGCAGTCGGTGCATATTTCGCAGGTCGCTTAGCCGATAAATTTGGACGTGTGCGTTGTATGATCGCCGCGTCCATTCTTTTCTTTGTCAGCGCTATCGGTTCTGGCCTTCCGTTCACCATTTACGACTTCATCGCATGGCGTGTCATCGGCGGCGTGGGCATTGGCGTTGCCTCCATTATCGCCCCGATTTACATTGCAGAAACGGCACCGGCGCATTTGCGCGGGCGTCTCGGTTCCATGCAGCAGTTCGCCATCGTTATCGGTATTTTCGTGGCATTGCTTTCGAACTACATCATTGTCCGTATTTCGGGATCTGCAAACAACCTGATTATGGGCATCCACTCCTGGAAGGTGATGTTCTGGGTCGAAGCCATCCCGGCACTCATCTACGGCATTGCAGCTTGGCAGCTCCCGGAATCGCCGCGCTACCTGGTGAGTAAGGGACAAATGGCCGAGGCAAAGAAAGTTCTTTCGCTGCTTTCGAGCTCCGGCATCGAAGAAAAGGCAAAAGAGATTCAGGATTCCTTCAAGAACAAAACTGAAGCTAAGCTTTCTGACCTTTTGGAAACAATTGCAGGCAAGAAGCGCATTGCTCCAATTGTCTGGGCAGGTCTCGGTCTTGCAATCCTCCAGCAGCTGGTCGGTATCAACGTCATCTTCTATTACGGTTCCATGCTTTGGCAGAGTGTCGGATTTGGTGAAAGCGACGCGTTCCTCACGAGCCTTATTTCTAGCGGCATCAACTTGACCATGACTATCGCAGCTATTCTCCTTATCGATAAGATTGGTCGTAAGCCGCTTTTGCTCATCGGTTCTGCAGGTATGGCTCTCACGCTTGGCACTCTTGCAATTTGCTTCATGTGCGGTTCCGATGCAAGCGGAAACCTCGGACATGTTAGCGGCGTCGTGGCACTTGTCGCAGCAAACCTCTACGTGACCTTCTTCGCAGCAACATGGGGACCGGTGATGTGGGTGATGCTTGGCGAAATGTTCAACAACCGCATCCGCGCTGTGGCAATCTCTGTTTGCGGCCTTGCTCAGTGGGGTGCAAACTTCTTGGTCAGCTGGTCCTTCCCTGTACTCGTCGGTGAGCACGGCATTGGTATCGGTCCGACCTACTTGATCTACACATCGTTTGCGGCAATAAGCTTTGTATTCGTTGCGAAGCTCGTGCACGAAACCAAGGGCAAGACGCTCGAATCAATGTAATTTCAATAACAAAATCCATACCCAATCATCCCGGAGCCAATCTCTCCGGGATTTTCATTTTGAAAGCCTTTCCATGTGGAAAACAAATATTTAAATTCATTTGAAATAGTTGTTTGGAAGTAGATTATGAACCGCAATAAACATTCTTTTGTGAAAGGCGCCGTTACGGCGTGCACAATATCCTTCGGACTTACAGGATTAAGCATGGCAGCCACCCCCATCAAAACTATTCCTTGGAACGGCCATGTCGGAGCCGTAAGTTTCACCTTTGACGATGCGCTCGAAAACCAAATACAAAATTTAAAGCCGCTCCTAGATGAAAATCCAAATGTACATGTCACGTTCTTCTTGACAAACATGGGCGATGGCTTCAGGAAAAATCCCGCCGGATATGCAGCACTCGCCAACGCCGGTAACGAAATCGGGAACCACACCGATTCGCATGGGCACCTGACTAGTGTCGGGAGCAACGACGAACTGGACAAGGAAATTGTCAAATTCGCTGACAACATCGAAAAGACTCTCGCAGACAACGGCGCAAAAGTCAACGTCATATCCTTTGCAACACCATTCTGCGAAAGCAACGACCAAGTCAAAAGCATCATCAGTTCACGCCATTTCATCAACCGCAACTGTGGATGGCACGGTCGAAACGAATGGGACGTTGAACCGGAATGGATGAACATCATGGCAAAAATCTGGACGCGCTCCGGCGCCACCGTTGACGAGATGCTGTCATCGCTCGATACCGCAGCGTATATCGGAAACTTCGAAGGCGCAAATCCATGGGAAGTCCAGGTAAAGGGCGGCACATGGCTTGTCGTTTTAAACCACGGCGTCACAGATGACCAAGGCGATGACTACGCCATCAATCCCGCCGACATCAAGAAGATCTTCGAGCACGCCATCGAAAATAAACTTTGGGCAGCCCCGTTCGGCACTATCGGCGCCTACTACCGCGCACACTTCGTCATTGATGCGGCCACATCGACCGACACAAACAACGGATTCACCGTGAGCTGGAAAATCCCGAACGAACACATGCCAGCAAGTGTTCCGCTGCGCGTGAATATCGACACCAAGAGCGTGGGCGAAAAAGCCATCGTCGAGCAAGACGGCAAAAAGATAGCCCCAGAAAGCGATGGCTCATACATCATCGAATTCATGTCAAAGAGCCTCTCGGTACGCAAGCCCAACGAAAATGAATCTTCGAACGACTCTTCAACAGCGCTTACAAAGCCCAGCGTCAAAACGGATAACAAAGCCTACACAAAGTTCACTTTATTCGACCTAAACGGCAACCGCCTCGGCACCGCAAACGATTTTACGGTCCCCGCAAATTACCCCAAGGGAACATACATTATCCGCGCCGAATCAAACGATAATTCCAAAACAAAGAAAGTCCAGCGATAAAAAATTTTAAGTATAGAAAAAGCCGAGGCGAACGCCTCGGCTTTTCGGAATTCATTTAAATCTATCGCAGATTACTTCACGTTGACACGGCCCATTTCAGAACCGACGCGAACGATGTAGGAACCTGCAGTCGGAACGCTGACTGCAATGTTGCTGCTGAACGAAATGCCAGCGGCAACAGCCTTGCCCTGCATGTTGTAGACAGCGTAAGCGCTACCAGCCTTGGCACCATTGATTTCAAGCTGCAAGCCATTGGTATGGATGCTGAAATGCGGCATCATGGAAACCTTATAGAGGCCAACAGACTTGATTTCGATACCAGTGAGCTTGACCGGATCAACCGGCTGCTTGCTTCCATCGAGGAATTCGACAGCCTTGATGGAAATTTCACCGATACCACCCTGGGCATCCTTGACTTCCCACTTGAGACCCTTAATAGCCTTGATAATATGAATGCCTTCCGGAGCTGCATTTCTGTCAACCCAGTCGAGAATACCAATCTTGCCATCACCACCAGTACCGATGAAGCCGTAATCGTCCGGTGTCATGTCATAGGTAACAGCCTTGTAATCATCGCTGTTGTCAACATACACACCCGGTTCAGAACCAGCACCTGCATTATTGACCTTCTTTTCTTCGTTTTCATCCGTGATGGTATTGAGGATAGCCATGCGGATCGGGCCCGAAGTCTTTGCGGTCACGCGGATGTACTTGATGTTGAGTTCAGTAAAGTCAACGCCACAGCTCTTGTCCTTCTTGCAATCGTCCTTCTTGAAGGAAACTGCAATACCAGCAGACGGGTACTTGAGTTCGCAGCGATCCGGAGATTGCTTACATACGTTAGCCTTAGCCTCAGTCCATTCCGGTTCCGGACCGATATCCATGGAAGCACGAGCAATGATAGTACCATCTTCCATTCTGTAAAGCGGAGATGCGCCAGAATCCGGGACCATCTTGGTGCCGATACCGAGCTTGTCGTGGTATGCACCCCAGTTCCAGAGACCAGAGACAGCAACCGTCGTATCACCGAATTCCAAATGTTCGCCATCGCCTTCCTTGATGGTCGGAGCCTTGGTCGGATCCGGTGTGAACTTTTCAAAGCCAGTCAAGTTATAGAGGTTAGGCATGTTACCCGTCACGAGGAGGAGGTAAAGCATGTTCAAGGTAGCCGGATAGTACTTTTCACCAGCGACGGAGCCTTCACCGCAACCATCAGCAGTAGAGCAGCTCTTCTTTTCCTTGAGAACCTTGTAAACCGTACCAAGGTAAGTCTTAGCCTGTTCATCATCCACAGAAGATGCGGCAAGTCCGAGACCACCGGAGAATGTAGAAGAGACAAAGTTGCGGATATCGCTTTCATCCGCATAGTACTTACCACCTTCATACCTATAACCCGAATTCACGCCACTAGCAGTACGGGTCGTCGGGATAAGCCAATCAACAACCTTCTTATTGAATTTCTGAGCCTTGGTATCGCCATACCAGTAATAAGCCCAAGCCATACGCCACGGAGTACGGGCAGCGTCATCATAGAAACCAAGATCGTTAGAAACAGCAGCACTAGTCAACTGCGGCTTGTGATCGTTCCAGCTGCACCAGTCCGGCACAAGACCCGTTGTTTTATCTTGGCAAGCTTCCAAATCGGTATAAGCCTGAGAGATAACGCTCGACCAAGAACCACCAGCAACATCCTGGAAAAGCTGGAAGTTGGCAGTCGTAGCATAGCTCGGGTTGAAAGCATCGTTCCAACCGCTACCCGGCTTAATCTTATTGCCATTAATATCGTTCGTAGTGAGCCATCCAATAAGAGTTTTGGCATCACTCAAATAAGAGGAATTATCCCATTGCTTGGAAGCCATCACGAGAGCGAGTGCGGCGTCGAAGTCAGCGTCAGAAGCGGTACCAGAATCACCACCCTTTCCAACACGCCATGTCATACCAGCACCATTGCCGCCATTGGACTTCCAAGTTCCATAAAGCTTTTCGAACACATCTTTTTCGTCCATATAGACGGAAATCAACATACCATAGGCAATAGCTTCAGAAACAGTCGTCTGCTTTCCTTCCGGAGCATAGACCCAGCCCTTGCTAGCATCGTACCAAGCCTGTTTCCACAGCTTGTAATGTTCCTTGATCATGTCCGTATCGGCATACTCAATGATTGTACCGTGCGGATGTTTCCTGTTCTGCGGGAACGGGTAGTTACCAGCAGAAGCCGTCACTGCAGCGAAGGCAGCAACGCCAAACATAACTTTTGCCAAATATTTCATATGAATTCCTTTAAAAAAAGATTTCACCCATCCAAGGTAAAAGATAGTTTGAAACTACAAAAAAAATCAACCCTTATTATGTAAAAGGATTGACATAATGCGGTAAATCACACGAAAAGTGTTCTTAAAATGTTCTCCGTCATTCATTTACGTTAACATTTCTTTGCATTAACGAATACATCGTCCCAAGAACCTTCGTAACAGCAAACGGTTTGGCCAAATGAGCATCCATACCGGAGGCAATAGATTTCTGCCGATCCTCTTCAAAAGCGTTTGCAGAAAGTGCAATAATAGGGATTCTCCTTTGAGGGTAGATTTTACGAATTGCGGTTGTCGCCTCGTAACCATCCATCACGGGCATCATCACATCCATCAAAATGCAATCATAAAAATCAGGCGAATGTTCTCGCACTCTTGTTACCGCTTCGAGACCATTCTCGGCTATATCTACCGTCATATCGGCATCCAGCAAAAAGTCTTGGGCCACTTCCCTATTGAACTCGTTATCTTCGACAAGCAAGACATGTTTACCCTTCAAGAAATCGCCCTTCTCAGCTGTAAATTCGTCTCCCTGGTCAAGTTCCACATCGCTTTCGGTCGCGATCTTGAACTGGGTCCGCACATGGACGGTCGTCCCAAGGCCAATTTCACTTTGGATATCAATTTCGGCCCCCATCATATCGACAAGGCGTTTTACAATGGACATACCAAGCCCCGTCCCTTGCACACCGTTTTGGGTTGTAGACTGTTCGCGGGCAAACTCATCGTAGACATGCTCCAAAAACTCCTTGGACATGCCTAGCCCATTATCGCTAACTTCAAAATCGAACACGGCATAGCCATTCACGCGGCACGGGAGTTCTTCAACGGTAAAAACTACGCGACCGCCAAACGTCGTAAACTTTTGAGCATTTGAGATAATATTGTACAGAATCTGACGAAGGCTATTCACGTTTGCGACAACAAATTTATTCTTGACCGTAGAAAAGTCCCAAATAAACGATATATTCTTATGTTTCATCATCGGTTCACAGCCATTGCACAGCTCGGTCATGCAAGAAACCAGGTTCACCATACGCTCTTTGAGCAAAACCTGCCCTGATTCAATTTTTGCCATGTCCAAAACTTCTTCGATAAGCTGGAGCAAATATCCGCCCGACATACGAATTTTCCGAAGCGCATCTTGAACGTTCGTCTTGTTCTCGATACGGCGTTCTGCACGGTCGGCATACCCGATAATGGCATTCATCGGCGTTCGAATATCATGACTCATACTGAGCAAGAACTTGGACTTTGCTTCTTTCGCCTCGGCGGCATAAGCATCGGCTTCACGCAACTTGGAATCGAGTTCATCCTGGCGGTTCTTTAGCCGACGTCTAAACGAGAGCCAGACAAGCGATGCAATCAGAACCATCCCAACAAACACAAAGATTATGCCAAATAAAATCATCACATGGGATTGCACATGGATAAGTTTCCCCGAATAATTGGGCATACGGAACCCCGCATATTTCACGACTTTATCCCGGATCGTCTTTTGCGTTAGCGCCATAATGCTTTTCGTTAAAACAGATGCGATTTCGCGCGGCATGTCCCTCGGCACCGCAATACGCATGCCAAGCAGCAAACTATCACTGCCATCGAGAACTTGGCCCTGCACGTATTCAGGAGTAAAGACCCACCAATCATCATTACCCGCCATGCCATATGTTGCATCGAGAACAATCTGCATTTTTTTGAATTTCATGCTGTTGTCTATATCGTTTTCGGCAGGCGCGACAAACTCAAATTTCAAACCGTTCTGTTTTGCAATTTCTGCAAATAAATCTAGCAGGATTCCCTTTGCAACATTTTCATCCACATAGACGAATGGCGCTTTTAGCTTTTGCACCGTCACCTTGAGAGTCCTATTCGAGCGCTCCAAATCCCTTAAAAACAAGCGTTCCCGCTCGCTATACACATACAAATTATATTTACTTTTTCCAAAATATTTAAAGTATAATTGGTTTCTCCAATTGGGATTCGACATATCCATTTGCCGAATCGCATAATTGATTTCTTCAAGCAATTCCCGATCGGACTTTCGGACAAGAATGTAATCGGAATTAAGCCCAACCGGCAGTGAATAAGCAAACAAGTCCTTATGTTTTTTATTATCGGCCACCGATAAAACGAGGTCGATTTCTCCGTTCTTGAGCATAACCAACACGTCATCAAACGTACTATCGTAACCGACAAAATCAAAATTCAGATTCGCAAATCGAGACATCTGGCTATACAAATCATAGCCGTATCCATCCATCTTGTCGTCTTTGGAAATTTCATGATAGCCGGAACACGCAAAAAATCCCACTTTAAGATTTTGTGGACCTGCATAGGCATTCACCATCAGCAGCAAAAGAAATAAAAAATGAAAAAACCTTACGTACATAAGCCAACACCCCAACCTACAAACATTACTTTTATATTACAAAATATATATGATTATTATACAAACCGCAATATTGAACATTTTAGCACATTAAACGCCATGCGACACAAGCAACAAAAACTCAACGAAGTTACATTTTTCTTACACAGAGTTTTTAAAATTATGTACATTTAACATGTATCGTATTTGGGATTAAAGGAATGCGTTATGGACGATAAACGCCCTCTTATATTGGTGGTTGACGATGTGGCCATGAACAGAGCCCTGTTATCCGATGTACTTAGTGACAAATACAATATCATAGAAGCAGAAAACGGCAACGAAGCCCTGCTCCTGCTCAGGGAAAGAACTTCTGAAATTTCGCTTGTACTCCTCGATATGGTCATGCCCGAAAGAGACGGCATGGAAGTCCTTACCATCATGAACAAAAACGGCTGGATTAACGAAATTCCCGTCATCATGATTTCTGGAGAGACAGCGCACGCCCTGATTGAAGGCGCCTACATGCTCGGAGTCACCGACTTTATCGGACGACCATTCGACGAGATGGTACTCAAGAATCGAGTAAACAACACCATCCGTCTTTACAAGAAGCAGAAAAGCCTTTCCGACCTGGTACTGAACCAGATTTACGAAAAGACCCGCAACAACAGCATGATGGTCACCATGTTGAGCCACATCGTGGAATTTCGAAACGGCGAAAGCGGGATGCATGTGTTGCACATCAACACGATTACCGAAATGCTCCTGCGCGAACTCACCCACCGTACCAAGAAGTACCAAATCAACAGGAACAACATCGGCATCATATGCACGGCCTCGTCCATGCACGACATCGGAAAAATCACGATTCCCGACAAGATTTTGAACAAGCCCGGTAAACTGACGCCCGAAGAATTCGAAATCATGAAAAACCATACCGTAAACTGCGCGCAAATGCTCGATGCAGTTCCGGTCGGGAAAGACGAACCCTTGATGAAATACGCCTATGAAATCTGCCGCTGGCACCACGAACGTTGGGACGGCAAGGGCTACCCTGATGGGCTCAAGGGCGACGAAATTCCAATAGCAGCACAAGTCGTTTCAATTGCAGATGTTTACGATGCACTCACAAGCGAGCGTTGTTACAAGCCACCTTTCACGCACGAAAAAGCGCTCGAAATGATCCACAATAACGAATGCGGCGTGTTCAATCCGATTTTGATGGAATGCCTCGACGCCATTGCGGACAAGCTTGTAATGGCTTTGCAGACGTTCGATTGGAGCAAGCAGGCGGACAAGGACTTTTTCTACATCGCCGATGCGATGATGAACGATCAAAGGCACCCGATTTACAACCAAGCGTTCCGACAATTTATCGACGAGCGCAAAAAATGCCACTTCTTTGAATCCACCTTGAACGGGATTCTGTTTGAATACACCTACACGCCATCCGTGATGAAGCTTTCCTCGAAAGCATCGCAGAAACTCGGACTTCCCAAGACCATTATTTTCGAAGAAAACAAGACGAACGGAGTAGACAACCTCCAAGACAAAACCTCAAACGAAAACCTGGAAAAAATCCAAAAAATTTTAAGGCGCCATACCGCGCTAAAGGACAAACCTTTCCTAGTAAAACAGACTTTCAACATAGACGGCAAGAGCACGCCATGCAATGTCAAGGTTCTTCAAATCTGGACTCATCCGCAAAATGAAAACCCGGTGCTCACTTCTGCTTACGGATACATCGACACTTTACAATAGGATTAATTTCATGACACTTTCTGAATTTTACAGCTCTCTCGGCGAATCTTTAGATGCAGTTCTTGAAAGACTCCGTATGGAATCTCGAGTTGCAAAATATTTGGGACTTTTTTTGAACGATCCAAGCTTTAGCGAACTTAAGACCGCATTTGCAAACAACGATGCAAAGATGGCTTTCCGTGCGGCACACACGCTCAAAGGCGTTGCCGCAAACCTCGGGCTAAACAAGCTCTCGGCTTCGAGCAGTGAACTCACCGAAGATTTGCGTCCAGAAGCATTCACCGCCAATTCCCAGGCATTATTCGAAAAAGTCGAAGCGGATTATACCGCAGCCGTTGAGGGAATTAAGCAATTGGATTAGTTGGCGTTGGCAGAACTTAGATAATTCGGAATTAGGAAGTATGAATTAGGAATTGAGATTGTCATCCTGGAGGCGTCCTGAAGCCGAAGGCGATAGGAACCATCATTTCTTGGATAGCATTCGCCGATAGGATCCAGTAAAGTTTTAGTTGGCAGAACTTAGCCCGCTTCGCTCTTAGAACTTAGTTATCAGCTCTTAGACAAAAGAGAGTGTTCTAAGCTCTAAGTTCTAAGCTCTAAGTTCTACTTCTTAAGGAACTTCTTCAGTGCATCTTGAAGTTGAGCAATGACTATTGGCTTTGCCAGGTGTCCATCCATGCCCGCTTCAAATGACTTGCGACGATCCTCGTCAAACGCATTTGCCGAAAGGGCAATAATAGGAATCCGTTTATCCGGGAACATTTTTCGGATGATTCGAGTCGCTTCGAAGCCGTCCATAACAGGCATCTGGATATCCATCAAAATGCAATCGTAATAGTCGGGTCCCTTAAGCTTGAGGCATTCCACAGCAATGGAGCCGTCCGCTGCAGATTCGACAAGAATACCAACATTTTCGAGAATGTCCCTAGATATTTCAAGGTTCAGTTCATTGTCTTCGACAACGAGGACCCTGAAACCTTCAAACGATACAGATTCTCTTTCCGAATTAGCAAAGCGTACTTGATCCACATTTTCCGGATGTTCCTGAATGCGCATCGGAATAGAAATCGTAAACGTTGAACCGCGTCCCACCTCGCTTTCGACATCAACAGTGCCATCCATCATATCGACAATGCGTTTCGTAATGGCAAGTCCAAGCCCTGTTCCCTGCTGTTTACTGACGGTAGAAGTGCGTTCTCGAGAGAATTCGTCAAAGAGATGCTTCAAGTACTCCTTGCTCATCCCAATGCCAGAATCCTTGACGACAAACTGGTAAAGACCATAGCCTTCGCGGTCAGACGGAACCTGACTTATATCGACCGTTACAAAGCCACCCGATGGCGTATACTTCACCGCATTCGAAACCACATTGATAAGCACTTGGTTCAAGCGCAAAAAATCTACATACACATAGCGGTCGCGGATGTCATGACGCAAAAATTCAAAACGCACGTTTTTCTTTTCCGCCAACGAGTTGAGCATAGGAACTAAATCTTCGCCATTATCGTCTAAATCGACCGGATTCAAATCAAGTTCGACCTTACCACTTTCAATACGCGACATATCCAAAACATCGTTGATCAATGACAAAAGATGCTCACTCGAAAGCTTGGATTTTTTCAAGCAGTCAAGCGCCTTCACCTTATCATCGATATTCTTCACGGCCATATCGGTAAAACCAATCATTGCATTAAGCGGCGTACGGATGTCATGCGACATGTTGAAAAGGAACGCACTCTTTGCCTTGTTCGCTAATTCCGCTTTTTCAAGGTTGGCCATTTCACGCTTCGTTTCGGCATCGACGCTATGGAAACCCGCAATGACATGGTTTTTGAAGTTTTCATCCTTTACAAATTTAATCTGGTAGTAAATATCCTCGCCATTGACCTGCAATCTAAAATTGACAAAATACATGTGCTCCTGCTCTACCATGTCGAGCACTTTTGCAGGTTCCGTGGCTGCGCAAAAAGCTTCACGATCACTCGGATGCACAACTGTATTGACAAGAACTTCCAGACGTTTCCCGAAATTATCGATTTCAGACCAACCCGGCACAATTTTATCGAACAGCGGATCAAAACGGTAATGCGCTTCGGATAGCGTTTCGTAATCCACGTACACCACGCAGCCAAAGTCATCGGACAAGCCCGAAATCACCGCCATATCGCGATTTGCCACAGCCTTGCGTTCTGCTTTTGCAGTTTCCTCTTCGTCCACATTTTCAAGAGTGATTACGATGTGATTATCGGAATCCGGAGTTTTGGTAGCCTTCAAGCGGTAATAAACCAACCGCCCTTCAATGAAAAAACGGAAAGCAACGGATACGGCACGATCTTTTTCCAGACCGCTCAACATTTTTTCTTTATCGACGAAGTCCTTGACCGCCTCCCAGTCTTCCTTATAGACAACGCCTTCTATAGCCTGTTCAAAACCTTCAAAAAAATCTTTGCATGTCCCGGCGTCAAGAGTTTTCACCACGCCTTGAGCGTTAAATTCAATAAAGGAATTGTCGTTTGTATTGACGTAGTAAATATTATCGAAACCATCGCCTAGCGTGTTTGCAATATTGGAATATCGGTCGAGTTCACGCAAATGCATTTTGAACTCAATCTGTTCGGTCACATCGACGCAACAACCTTCAAGGCGCACGCCGCGAGTGTATTCCTCATTACGGCTACCATGGTTTTTCAAGAAGATAATGCCGCGAGACTGATGGTTCCAAGCGTATTCCAGTTCAGACATTTCGCCACGAGTCATTATATCGATAGATTCGGCAAATGATTCGTAATACGAGAGGTCAATGTTATTACTCCATAAATTGTAAAGATCTTCGGGGAGTATTTCGTCAGGGAATCCAAAAATTTGGAGCAAAGCCTTATCTGCATACATCCTGGGGGGCTTGCCTTCATCAAGCTCAATAGTCCACAGACCAATGCCTGCACTAGAAAGAATCGCATGAGTCAACCCTGACGATTCAATACAGTCCATGATTTGTAGCTCCTCCGACATGAGTATCCCATCTAACAACCACAACCAGTCCCCCCATTCCCTATTATAAAATACACTTATTTTCAGGAATTGTTTGAGGGAAGACGGATAAAGCCTCGAAATTTGGGGAAATTAGGAGTTCGGAATAAGGAATGAGGAATTAAAAAGAATCGCGGCGAAGCCGCCAAATTAAAAACTCCTAACACCTTCTTCCTGATTCCTAACTGTTTTGGGGTTTATTTAGTCGGTAGAACTTAGATAGATTGCCGCGCTTCGCTCGCTAAGCTCTAAGTTCTAATCCCTAATTTTTTCTTGCGGCGCCAGATTTTAAATTCCATGTAGAGCGTGCTGATGGTGTAGACGAAAATGAGCAGAAGGATCGTGTTCTTCGGACGGTTCAGGTTACAGATTCCCCACGCAAACGTGATGATCGGCAAGTGGATCAGGTACGGATAGAACGAAGCACGCCCAATGCGGCGCACGAGCGGAATGCAGAAGAACCTCGCCAAGAAGCCCTTTCCAGAAAGCAGACTCACCACGAACATGCCGTAAATGAAGATTGGAAGGCTATGGTGGATAAAGTAATTATATCCTGGATTGGCATCCGGACGCATCAGGAAGAGGCTTCCGTAAAGCGCCAGGAGCAAAAGCGCCTGCGCAATCCCACTCACAAAATCTTTCTTGAGAAAATCGAAAACGCCCTCGTTGTAAAGGCGGTAAAGTACCATGCCAAACAGATATTCAAACACACGCACCGGCGCAAACATGTGGAAGAAGCGATACTTGGCATCGAAACCATCAAACCATAAATTGCCCGAATTGCCATACACAATAGCCCAAAGGAGCCCAGGAATGAACACTCCGCCGAACAGAATCCAAAGCGTACGGCGGTTCTGCCTGACAAGCCAACGGCTGAACCAAGGCGTAATGGCATAGCACAGGAAAAAGCTTGTGAGCGACCAGGAAGGTTCATTCAGCTTCATTCCAAGATCGGGAGCAATCGACCACGTGAGCGTGAGGTGCATGAGGAGGCTGCGCCACGGATGGAACATCTTCGCAAGCCCAGCCGTTGCACAATCGCCAATTTCGGAGAACGCGGGCAAATGCGTGTAACCGCTCATCTTGAACACGACCAGCACGAACATGAGAAGCGTCATGAAAAAATGCAAACGGTAAAGCTTTGCAATACGGCCAAACATGAACGGAATTACAGGGATGCTGCGGTCCGGGTCGCTGTACTTGCTTGCAAAAAGGAATCCCGCCAGCACGTAAAAAATTCCCGCAGCAAAAGCCGGTGCCGAAATAATCGGCATCACCCATTTGCAATCGGCCATGTACATCAAGGCATTGGAACTGCCCAAATGGAGCATGACAATGTTCAAGCTTGCAAGGAGACGTAAGCCATCAATGGCAGGGAAATAATTTGCTGGTTTCGGCATTGCAGGGGAAAAATTAGAAATTTCGCAAGCAAGGCCGTCCGTTTTCGCTACATTTTTCTTAAATTAAGATATACAGTCCCATAAGAAAGAGAAAATAAAAATTGGCATTCGACCATGATTAATGAACGTGCAAAAATTTTGATTGTCGATGATGACGCCATGAACAGAGTCGTACTTTCGGATCTGCTCACCGATGAATACGATATTATCGAAGCAAAAGACGGCAACGAAGCCATCGAGATTCTCGAAAAAAAAGCCAAAGAAATCACGCTCGTCTTGCTAGACATGGTCATGCCTGAACGCGACGGTCTCGAAGTTCTTAAAATTATGAACAAAAAAGGCTGGATTAAGGGAACGCCAGTCGTCATGATTTCAGCGGAGACCGCAAGTCCCCAAGTAGAAAAAGCATTCTCGCTCGGCGTGACGGACTTCATCTACCGTCCATTCGACCAGATGGTTGTGCAAAAACGCGTCCGCAACACCATCAGTCTTTACGTGAAGCAGATGCAGCTTTCTGAACTTGTGACCGACAAGATTTACGAAAGAACGCGCAACAGCGACATGCTCATTTCCATCTTGAGCCACATCGTTGAATTCCGCAATGGCGAAAGCGGCCAGCATGTATTGCACATCAAAAAGATTACCGATATTTTATTGCGGGCTTTGCTCAAGCGCACCAGCGAATACAACCTTTCCGAAGAAGATATCGGCATGATTGCCACGGCCTCCTCGATGCACGACATCGGAAAAATCACAATTCCCGACGAGATTTTGAATAAGCCCGGCAAGCTCACGAAAGAAGAATTTGACATCATGAAACAGCATTCCATGAACGGGGCCCAAATGCTCGATGCCATCCAGTTCTTCAAAAATGAGCCGCTGATGAAATATGCATACGACATTTGCCGTTGGCACCATGAACGCTGGGACGGTCGCGGCTACCCCGACGGCCTCAAAGAAAACGAGATTCCCATCAGCGCCCAGGTCGTTTCTATCGCAGACGTTTACGACGCCCTCACAAGCGAACGCTGTTACAAGCCTCCTTTCTCACACGAAAAAGCATTGGAAATGATCCGCAATAACGAATGTGGCGTTTTCAATCCTTTGCTCCTAGAATGTCTCGGAGATGTCGCCGACAGGTTGCCTACAGAATTGAACGACCAACGCACAAGCAAGTTGAGCGATGCTGAATTTGAAAAAATTGCACGTTCGTTCTTCGAAAGCACAGAAAGTAGCACTGACAACATCGTCTATGAGCAGTACTTGACCGAACGCAAAAAAAGCCAGTTCTTCGCCTCATTGCAGAACGGAATTACGTTTGAATACACCTACGAGCCCTCGCTATTAAAAGTCAACCGCAACAACGCTAAATCGTTGAGCGTTCCAAAGACTGTCGTGGAGCCCGAAAACAACAGCAGCTTCTGGAACATCTTCGGACGCGACAACTGGGACGAATTCGCAAAGCTCCTGCACGATTCACAACTCAACAACGATTCCTTTACATTCAACAGCGAAATGCGACTGAAAGGCGAAAAGAGACCGTGCAAAATAAAAGTCCAACAATGTTGGAATAGGCACGACCCAGAAAACCCAGAACTTATTTCTGTTTACGGAAGTGTTGAATTCTTTAAATAAGGGAATTCAAATCATCCCAAGAATGTTCTTAAGACTTTCTTGAGTTTATACACATCGATAGGTTTTGCAACATGTTCGTTCATGCCTGCATCCAAGGCTGCCTTGCGGTCTTCTTCAAATGCATTTGCCGTCATTGCGATAATCGGGACTTTCTTGAAATAGTCATGATGCAATTCCCTAATTTGGCGGGCAGCTTCTAAACCATCCATCACAGGCATCTGCACATCCATCAAAATCAAATCGTAAGTACCCGGTTTTGCAGCCTTGATCGTTTCCAAAGCCAATTTGCCATCTTCGGCCATATCCACAACAAAACCCATTTCGTCCAAAACGCTTTGTGCAATTTCGCGATTGAGCACATTGTCTTCGACAAGGAGAACCCTTTTCCCTTCGAAGTTAAAGGTCTCTTCTTTTTCCGATTTGACATTGTCGTCCATGATGCCGATGGCGCGCGCCAAGACATTATGCATTTCTGTCAGGAACAGCGGCTTACTCATAAATGCGGTCACACCCGCTTCGCGGGCTTCATTTTCGATATTCGCCCAATCGTAAGACGCCATGACGATAATCAGATTTTCGGTTCCTTGAATTTGCCGTAACTGTTTTACGGTCTCAATGCTTTCCATATCGAGCAAAAGATCGTCAACGACAACGACTGAATAGCCTTCCTTGCTGTCCACAGCTTCTTTTGCACGCAAGACAGCTTCCTTGCCGTACATGGTCCATTCAGCACGCATGCCCAAGCGGTTCAAAAGCTTTGTCGCACTCGAACAAGCGTTATAGTCGCCAGCGACAACAAGCGCGCGAACATTCACCAACGCATCGAGATTCGCAAGATCCACCGACATTTCCTGGATTTTCAATTTCAAACGAACCGTGAATTCCGTTCCCTCGCCCGGAGCGCTTTCGACATCAATAGAACCACCCATCATATCGACAATTTTCTTGGTAATGGACATTCCAAGTCCCGTCCCCGGCATTTTGGAAATTGTCGATGTGCGCTCGCGTTCAAACGGTTCGTACAATACTTTCAAGAATTCCGGACTCATGCCAATGCCATCGTCCTTGACATGGAATTCATACGTTCCCGTATTTTCGTCTTTTCCCGTTTGGCGCACTATCACATGGATATTGCCGCCCACAGGTGTAAACTTCACCGCATTCGAAAGCAAGTTTATCAACATTTGGTGCAGTCTCAATTTATCGCAAATGACATATTCATTTTCGATATTGAAACTGTCCATGTAGAGATTTTGCTGTTTAGCGTTAGCCTGCCCCAAAATAATTGTATTGAGGTCATACATAATTTCGGACAAATTGCAATTTACTTCTTCAAGACGAATCTTGCCCGATTCGATACGGCTCATATCCAGAATATCGTTAATCAGCGAAAGCAAATGCGTACTCGAAACGACCGTTTTATCCAAATAGTTCTTGACCAACGTGGGAGAATCCAAATTATTCAAGGCCAAATTGGTAAAACCGATAATGGCATTCATCGGCGTGCGGATATCATGCGACATGTTCGAAAGGAACATCGTCTTTGCCTTGTTTGCCTTTTCGGCCTGGTCAAGAGCTTGTTTCAAAAGCTTCTGTTGTTGTTCCAGTTCCTGTTTTTGTTCCGCAATTTTTGCATCAAGCTCCAGCTTCTGAGCCGTTACATTATCAACAAACATGAACGCCAAAACAAAACTGACCGGAACCCCATTTTTACGTTCGATGACAAAAGATATTACACGGCGCCATTCACCGGCAAGCGCTCTATAATTGTATTCGCGTTTATCGTCATTGGCCAAGTACGAACGCATGAATTCCACATTCGACATTTTCTGCCACATTTCTTGATACTCAGGAAGAACAGCCTTGCTAAATTCAAGAACGGCGCTGCTGTATTGAGCAAAGCCTCCATAGGCACGTCCTTTTTCATAAGCCACCGATTCACGGACACCACGAATCGTATCGTCTTCCAAATTCACGAAATAAACACCAAAGTAGTCTTCGTAAAGTTTACTATCCACATAGCGGTTCAGGATTTCGTCATCCTTATCAGCAAAGCAAACGACAACTGCACGCGGTTTTTCATTTTCTGGACCGACCTTAACGAACTTCATTTCACAATAACGAGTGACACCATTTTCGCACTTTCTGTACTGCGTAAAGGACGTCCGTTGCGATTGAAGTCGATCTTTGATCTTTTCGATAGAAACGGCTTCAAAAACGACACTCTTGTCAGATTCATGGACAAACTCATCAACATACATCCCGATGGCTTTAGAATAACACGTTCCTTTTGAGAGAATTTTTTCAAACGTCGTTTTCGTATAAGCGTTCATCGTGTACGGCATAAAGCTATCCGTCTCAAGATCTACGTAATAGACCGAAGTATATTCCGTAGCAAGCACGTTGATAATATCGAAATTGCGTTCCATTTCACGTTCGTGCTCTTTGCGCGCAACCTCTTCTTTATTGATATTCGTGACGGCAATAATAATATGGTCATCGGCCACCTTGGACCAAAGTGCCTTAAGCCTATAATACTGCGGTTCGCCATTCACGACAAGTCTATACTCTACGGTGAAGAACTGATCCTCGGCAAGTTTAGAAAGCAAGAAATCACGGTTCAGGATAGACATCATTTTTTCCATGTCCTGCGGATACACAATTTTCTTGATGTCCCTGATACATTCCTGGAAAAAATTTTCGCCTGTAGTCAAAAGTTTCAACTTGATATAGCTACTTTCCTGATTAAAGACATCATACGAATCATCTTTCAAGTTCACGTAATAAATGATTTCATGCTCAACGCTCAATGCATTTGCGATTTCGGAGAACTCGCGATTAATCATGCTTGTGCGCATTTCTTCATCACGGTTTGCAAGGCCAAGCACGACAGCAGATGAATCTTCGCCGGAAATACGGACAAATTTCATCTCGAAATAGTGACCTTCTTTATTCTTGAAATCAATTTCGAAATGACTTTGCTTCGCCATTTTTTCGCGGATTGCATCTACAGAACCTTCTGCAAGGACCCGCGCACGGTCTTCGGCGCTTATAAATTCATTAACATATTTATTGAACGCCTCGGTATATGTAATACTTCCACGGAGAAGTTCTTCCACACTGTTATCGGTTTTCGACTTGACATACGCAAGCATTTTTCCGCTGTCAAGATTGATGCGATAAAGCGAATTATACTCAGAGGCTAGCGCCTGGATAATGCGGTTGCCTTCCTCGACCTTCATACGTTTGCGGACTTCATCATCGACGTTCAAAAAGCAGAAAGCAACATGATTTTCATCGCGACCACGAGTGACTTGAATTTTGCAGTAACGATCCTTGCCAGTCACAATTTCACGCACGACACAAGAAAAACTGCTTTCTCTTTTAAGCCGGTTGCGAACATACTCCGGTGAAGTAAAATTTTTCAGCAGAGGACGGTCATCGGGATGAACATCTTCGGAAACAAATTTCTGAAAGGCGGCAATGCAGTTTGCTCCATCGCCATACTTCTTTTCGAGACCTTTTTTGCGATAGTAAACAACATATGTAAAATCAAGCAAATTGACATAATATGCAGAAATAAACTGCGCGTAAAAAACGTCAGCAAACAAATCAGCGTAAGCGGCCTGATTATTAACATCACTCATACTTGCTCCCAGTGTGCATTTTTTAAAATACATCATTTTTTTTACAAAAGGGGGCATGTTCGGCAAGATTATAGTGAAAATCGCATAAAAAAGAACCTTCGAGTGTTACCTCGAAGGCCTTTGGGTATTTAAGGCTCCCCGTTGTGTATGGGTGGGGAGTATGGATTAGGATTTCTTAGCGAGCGACACGAACCGTCTTCACTGCGCCATTCTTTACGGAGCGGAGCATGTAGATGCCCTGAACCTTGATATCGCTGGTGTTCTTGAGCGTGGACACAGCTTCGTCCATAGTGTAAGCGCTCATGCGACCAAGGCGAACACCGTTCATGTCAAAGACGTCATAGGCAGAGAGAGTCGGAACATCGTAGTGCACAGCGGTTGCGATACCTACACCCGGATCGTCACCGCCCTGGCCTTCACCATCGCCCTTCACGAAGTTGATGTAGTCGATATCGAAGTATTCCTTCGTCACATCCATGCGGAGGATATGCTTACCAGCTGTGAGAGTCACCTTCTGCTTCACGTCAGCGAAGTCATCAAAGCTAGAGCCCTCGACAGAGAATTCACCAATAGACTTGCCATCGATGGAGAGGGTGAAGGAACCCGTACCATTCGTAGCGGCAGAAACGATAGCAGTGTAGTCACCGGCTTCTGCAACGTTGACAGTCCATTCAAGCCAGTCACCAGTATTGTTGTAACCAATCACCTTACCGGTAGCCTTTTCATAGATATCGACGCCAGTATCCTTGCGGTAATCGGAATCACCCTTATTTTCGCCATCGTCACCGTAAGAAGCGTTGCTTGTGCCATCTTCGTTCTTGCCCTGACCCGGCTTGTCAAAGTCTTCAACTTCGAGCTTACCCGGAATGGCAATCGGAGTGCCCTTGAACGGTTCTTGCGGGATCGGATCCACAGGCGTTACTACACCCGTTGCAAGGCCAGTAGTATTCACACCCTTGTTCTTGGAGAGGTAATCCTTGAGCCAAGTCATTGCCGGGCGGTCCGTGACCTTACCGTTGCTTTCCCTGATAATACCGGAGTTACCGCCGGAAGTCCAGGTGGCACCATAGAGATAGCCCCAAATGGTGATACCTGCAATATGTTCATTTTCCATGAAGTAGGAAATTTGCTGAGAGTAGCAGTTCTTCTGGTCGTTATCGTCGTTACTAGCGATATCGTATTCAGAGATGAACAGCGGAATCTGAGTCTTGTTCCAAATTTCTTCAATAGTGCTCTTGAGCGTATTGATGTTCAAGCAGGAACCGCCACCGCCCTGGCCACCAGCCTGACCGCCAGAAACCTGCATGTCGTGAGCCTGCAAGCCGTAGGCATCCACCGGAGCACCAGCCTTTTTCAGCTTGTTGATCAGGTCAATACCTTCGTTTTTCTGCCACTGAACCGTATTATAGTCGTTATAGATAAGGATTGCGTTCGGCCAACGTTTGCGAGCCATTCTGAACGCTTCGGCGACAAATTCATAGTTGCCGTTGTCACCACCGAGAGCTGCGATGATGTTGTTGTTGCCCTGAGAGCCATAGTTAGAGTGGTATTTGCCACCAGACTTGATAGCTTCGTTTACCACGTCGATCATTTCGAGATCCGGATAGTGCTTTGCGACTGCATCCATCCAGTTCGTGATAGCCGTCTTGGTATCAGCTGCGCTAAGGCCATTCAACCAGTTCGGATACTGGGAGCCCCACACGAGAGCGTGGAACTTGAAGTGACCACCGTTCTGCTTTGCCCAGTTATAGGCAGCATCGCAACCACGCCAGTTGTAGTTACCGCGGGTGCCTTCGATAGAAGCCCACTTACATTCGTTTTCTGCTGTAATCTGGTTCCACAGTTGCGTAAAGTCGCTACGGACCGCTCCGCGGGTAGTAATGTTACCGACAAATTTTGCAGCACCATCGGCCAAACCGGGGCCAGCATATGTACTCACCGCACCACCCAAAAGGGCTGCTGCCACGATACCTTTAATAAATTTTGATTTCATTTCCACATCCTCATAGGTTAAAAAATCCCATACAACCATTATAAACATATTCTCGTTTTCCGCTATTTCCTAAAAAAGGCAAATATTTATCATTGACAAAATGTCCATAATGGAATTTTTACAAAACGTTTTTTTGAAATCAGCGCTAAAAAAAAGAACCTTCGAGAGTGATCTCGAAGGCCTAGGGGTATTTAAGGCTCTCCCAGAAAGGGAGTTTAGATTAGAATATTTTAGCGAGCTACGCGGATGGTCTTTACGGCACCAGTCTTCACGGAGCGCAGCAGATAGACTCCCTGAATCTTGATGGAATTCGAGTTTTTGAGCATCGATACAGCTTCGTCCACAGAGTAAGCACTCATGCGGCCGAGACGGACTCCATTCAGGTCAAAGACATCGTAATCGGCCAACACCGGCGTTTGCATACGGACATTCGAGTGGATAGCCACACCCGGAACCGGAGCATCCTTGCCTTCGACAAATTCGAAGTAGTCCACATCGAACCAGGCGCCAGTCACATCCATGCGGAGGATATGCTTGCCTTCCGGAAGCGTCACGTTGGCGCTTACGAGCTTATAGTCATCCCAACTCGTTCCGGAAACAGGGATGCTAGCGACGCTCTTCCCGTCAATAGAAAGCGTAAATGCAGGGTCCGTATTTTCCGTCGCGACAGAAGCGAACACAGTATAATCGCCAGCCTTAGCGATGTTGACGGTATATTCAAGCCATTCGCCTTCGCTCTGGTAACCCACGATGACGCCCGTCGCCTTGTCGTAAAGGTCCACATCCGAAGCATCGTCCTTGCGGTAAGTGGAACCGCCCTGGTTTTCGGAATCGGAATCGCTATAGGACTTGTTGCTTGTACCGTCTTCGTTGACGCCCTTACCCGGAACGTCGAAATCTTCTGCTTCAATCTTGCCAGGAATTGCCCAAGCAGTCCCCTTGAACGGAGTTTGCGGTTCAGGTTCAACCGGCGTAAAGGTCACATCATTTTTGCCCTTGTCAAGATTCTTAGCAAAGTAATCCTCAAGCCAAGTCATTGCAGCACGCTTCCTACCATCCTTTTCCATAATTCCGGTATTGGCTGCCCACGTTGCACCGTTGATGTAACCCCAGATGGTAATGCCAGCAACCCACGGAGTTTCCCACATGAACGGGATCTGGTTTGCATAGTCATTCTTTTGCTTGTTGTCATCAGCTTCACCGATATCGTATTCCGAGACCAAAAGCGGGAGCCCTGTTTCATTATGGATTCGGGTCATCTTGCTTTCGAAATCAGACTTGCTCATGCCCTTGCAGTCATGTGCCTGCTGACCATAAGCATCCACCGGAGCGCCATTCTTGACGATGGTTTGGATCAGTTCGATACCTTCGTTCATCTGCCAAGAGAGCGTGTTATAATCGTTATAGATAAGCACTGCTTTCGGCCAACGTTCGCGAGCCATCTTGAAAGCAGTCGTAATAAAGTCATACTGGTGTTTGCCATTTACAACACGGTCGCCACCGAGAGCTTCAATAATATAGGAGCCACCGCATTCGGTATCATCGGTACTGCGGCCTTCTGCACCTGCAGCAGGCTTACCGTAACCGGAGTGATAGTTGTCGCCAGCCCAAATAGCTTCGTTCACCACGTCGATGTATTCAAGATCAGGGAACTTGGCAGCAACAGCGTCAAACCATTCCGTAATGTACTGCCTGGTGAGTTCTACAGTAATTCCTGGATTCTTCTTTTTGCAAAGGAAGTTCGGGTACTGAGAGCCCCAAACGAGAGCATGGAACTTGAAGTGGCGTTCGCCCGGTTTTTCCTTGGCCCACTTGTAAGCGCCTTCGCACTTGTCGTAGTTGTCCCATGCAAACTTGCTTGTACCGCTGTTGCCGTTAGAAAGAGAATGGATAGAGCCCCACTTACAGCCATTTTCAGGCGTAATCTGGTTCCAGTAAGTGCCCATGTCGTCACGGATTTGACCACTCGTCGTGATATTACCGACAAACTTGGCACCACCATCGGCGAGAGCTGCGTTAGCTACGGAAACAAGGCCGGCAAGAGCAGCTACAGCAAGAGAAAGAGAGAACTTTTTCATAATCCTAATCCTTATACCCAAAAGTTGAACACCCATATAACCTACCTAAACATATTCTCATTTTTGAAAAACGCTCAAAAAACGCAAATACTTATCATTGATAAAAAATCCATGATGGAATATTTTCGGTTGGAAACCGTTTTTTTTGAATGCAAAAAGTACGTCATGCGGGCGGAGCCCCAGCTCGGAAAATATTTAAGCCCATCCTGGCGCAAGCGCCAACCTTACGGCTCAGCAATGGGTCTGCAAGCAGTCCCGCTGCGTTCGCCTTTTTAGGTTGTGGCCGACGCTTTATTTTCACAATGACTTAATCATTTTTCACATTTACCAAATATCTCACTACAGCTTTATACAATGCTTTTCATAAGTATTGCATTTTGGATTGTTTTACTTGATGCGGTGGCCGGTGAGGTCAAAGTGTTTGCCATTTTTCTCGATGTAGAGTTTGTTGTTTTGGATGCGGAGGCGCGGGGTGGATGCATTTTCGAGAGTGCGCGCGGGATCGGTGCGAATTGCGCGGATTCCGACCGTTTCTGCACATTTTTCGCCTTCGCAGAAACGAATATTGTCGATATTCACGTAATTGCCCACAATTTGCATTTTGAGGACGTGTTCACCGGCAGAAAGCTCGCCCACTTTGGATTGAACGGCGGAATAGGTCGCCCAATCTTCGCCCTGTTTTGCAATGATGCTGTCAGAAACGGCCTTGCCATCGACAAAGAATTGCACACCGGCCTTTTCGGAAGCGGTCGCCATCAAGACTTCGACGGCGTATTCAGCAGTTTTTGCAACATTGACGGTGTATTCTAGCCATTCGCCTGCCTGCGTGTAACCCACGGCATAGCCCTTCGAGAGATCTGCGGAATCCAAGACAACAATATCCACGGCATCTTTGCGATAAAAACCGCCTTCGTTGTCAGCAGACTTGTCGTAGAACGAGACGCGGTTACCACCGATGTCATAATTTTCGGCTTCAATCGTACCCGGAATAGCAATAGCCTTCCCCACAATGGCAGCACCATCATTGTCAAGGCCTCCAAAAGGATCCTGTTTAGGCGGGTTCGTCTCGACGGTATCGGCCCAGGCCATATGCATACGGTCTACACCGGACTGGTTCACGATTTCGAGCTTGGTATTGACTCCTTCGCCACTGCGTTTTGTCATGCTGTACCAGTCGCCATCGCGGAGACCCGGCCAGTAGAAACTGCCCATTTCCCATTCGCGTAGCTGATCGGACATGCCGCGAATGTAAGCCATGAAATAGTTGGTCGGAGTGGAATTGTAATCCATGTAATCGTAGTGAACGCCGGCCTTTTCACCGGGACTCATGGCGCCACCCCATTCCGTGCAAACCGTGCGGTCAATATACTTGCCCACCTTGCCCTTGAAGCTATTTTTCCAGCCCTGTTCAGTGGTGATGCTCATGTTCCAGAACGTGTATTCGTGAACAGCAAAGAGACAACCTTCGAAACGCGGGTCGTCAGCAATGTCCGGGATATTCCAAGCAAGGCCGGAACCATCGAGCAAAATGTGGTCACGCGGAACATTCGGGAACTTTTCAAGCCATGTCACATACAAATTACGAAGTTCGTCCTTGCTGTACATGTGCGGTTCGTTGAAAATCTCGAAATAAGCATTCGGATGATCGGCGTACACTTCTACGAGCTTGGCCCACATTTTCCACCAATCGTCCATATTCTTCGGGCCTGCAGGCTGCGCAGGGCCCCAATAGCCCATTGCAACACGCCCATGTTCAAGAGCCGCATCCAAAGCACCTGAATACATATCAAAAGCGGTAAGAATCGTCGGCTCATTCACCGGCATGCGCACGCTGTTCGTGCCAAGCACTTCTTGGAACTGCCCGACAATGCGGTCTGCAATGGCATAAGCCGATTCGTGATTATCAGAAAGGCTGAGTCCCGAAAGCACCAGCACGCCAGAAACGAAGTTGTCACGCTTATCGGCCCAGTTCACGCCGCGAAATTGACTTGTGACAGCGAACGAGTTTGCGCAAAGAAGAAAAGCTAAACCAAGAACTCTTAACGTTTTCATAACAGCATCCCGTTTTTAATTATTCGACTAACCCACCTATAAAAGTATTCTTTGAAAGGGGCGAGCGAATATGGGGATGCTAAAGTTCTTTTGTCAATTTATCAATACAAGAAGGAGATGCCCGCTTACTTCGACGGCGTTCAGCACAAGCTCCGGCGGGCATGACAACGCAATCGCAAGTGTACACGCCGACCCCGGAATAAATCCGGGGTGACATGGCGAAAGAAAAAGCCCCGAACCATTGTGGTTTAGGGCCTTGTGAGTGAGGAGGAAATTTAGTGGACGGTGAGTTTCATGGTCTTTTGCATGGAGCCGCTCTTGACGATGGCAAAGTACATGCCCGGTGCAAGAGGTGCGCTCGTGCCAAATTCTGCGAGGCCTTCGCCGTGGCCACGCTGCGAGCCAATGAACTGTCCGTTGACACTTACGAGATGGACAACGTAATCGTTTGCCGGAGCAGTCACCATCAAAGCAATTGATGCTTGAGAGTACGGCACGCGACTTACGGAGAGCGAGGCGTTACGCATTTGAGGCTCTCGAAGTGCAGTCGGATCAGCCTTCAAATCATACCAGTCCACATTGCAGAGGTACGTGTCTTCGCCAGTGTACGTGAACGTGAGTTTTTGCTTGCCGGCCGGGAGCGTAATCTTCGTAGAAGCTTCGTACCAATCATTCCAGCCCTTAGACTTTGCGGGGTCTACAGAGAGCGTTCCAAGGATCTTGCCCGTAGAATCCGTGACCGTGATGACACTTTCTTTTTCGGAGCCTGTTGCAACGCGGCCCGTCAAGACATAGCTACCTGCAGCCGGGATATTCACGTAGTACTGAGTCCAGTCGCCATCGTTAATCCAGCCGATGTTCGGAGTGCCCAAGGAATCTTCTTCAATTTGCACGCCGTCCATAGCCACATAGTTTTCGGCCTGAATCTTGTCCGTAATTTCAAGCGGTTCGAACGGAGCGTTCGTCACCTTGAGATTGCCATCGAATTCATAAACCTTACCAGCGACAGTCGCGGTAGAGTACTTATTTGTACCCGAAACAACGTTCAGCGTGCTACCCACGAGAGACTTGATAGCGACATACGTAAGCTTGCCGCCCTTCCATGCCATGGAATCGATTTCGAAACCACCGCGAGCGCGGATGCCCTTCACGGAGCCGTTTGCCCACTGCGACGGGAGAGCCGGGAGCAGGTTAATTCTGTTGTTATGGCTCTGCATGAGCATTTCGTTCACGCCGGAAACGGCACCGAAGTTACCATCGATCTGAAACGGCGGATGCGCATCGAACAAGTTATTGTAGGTCTTGCTCGGCGTGAGAAGCATGCGAATCATCTTGTAAGCGTGGTCACCATCGTGCATGCGCGCCCAGAAGTTGATTTTCCAAGCGAGAGACCAACCGGTAGCATCATCGCCGCGCTGTTGGAGCGTAACGCCTGCGCCTTTGATCAAGTCCGGAGTTTCTTCCGGAGTAATCTGAGCACTCGGGAAAAGGCCGTACAAGTGAGAAATGTGACGGTTCTTGTTGTTCGGATCATCCCAATCCTGGAGCCATTCCGTAATTTGTCCATACTTACCGGTCTTTGTCGGCGGCAAACGCTTGACAGTTGCTTCCATCTTGGCACGAACATCTTCATCGACGCCGAGAATCTTGGAGGCTTCGATTGTGTAATTCAACACGTCGCGGATAATCTGGTTGTCCATCGTCGGGCCAAAGCAGACATTGTATCCACCGTGATCGTTTTCCGGAGAATCGCTCGGAGCGGTCACCAAATACTTATTGCCCGTTTCGGGTTCTTCGACGAGGCTGTTCACGAAGAAGAGAGCTGCACCCTTCATGGTCGAATAAACATCCTTGAGGTATTCCTTGTCGGTCGGATTGTAGAGGAAGTGTTCCCAAAGGTGCGTGCTGAGCCAGCCAGCGCCACTCGGCCAAAGCCCCCAAGCGCCATCAATCGGAGCAGAACGATTCCAAAGGTCAGTATTGTGGTGTTCCACCCAGCCTTCGTCAACGCCCCAGTGCACTTTTGCAGTCTTTTCGCCCTGCGGCACCATGGATTTGATTTTGTCAATGAGCGGCCAAACGCATTCTTCGAGGTTGCCCGATTCTGCCGGCCAATAGTTCATTTCGAGGTTGATGTTGGTGGTGTACTTACTACCCCAAATCGGGTTCGTGTCCTTGTTCCAGATGCCCTGCAAGTTGGCCGGCTGCCCGCCCTTGCGAGAACTAGCGATGAGCAAATAACGACCATATTGGTAATGAAGCTCTACAAGAGACGGGTCATTCGTGGAATTGAAATTCTTGACGCGGGTAGAGGTGATATCGCCTGCGCTCTTGTCAGCCGTGCCGAGGTCCAGCTTGACGCGGTTGAAAATAGTCTGGTAATCTTTCAAGTGGTCCTTCAAGATGTCTTCGTAGGACTTCTTCGCGACCTTAGCCATGATTTCGGATGCGATAGCACCCGGATCGCCACTCACATCGTTATAAGACTTGAAGTTTGTAGCGGTCGTGAGGATAAGCGTTGCGCTGTTTGCACCTTCGACATTGATGTTGCCGTTTACGACGCTGACCTTGCCGCCATCGGTAACAACAGTCAAGCGATTCTGAAACTTGATGGAGTTGACGGTCACATCGTAAACGAGTGTGTTGCCACTAGAAGTCATGCGGTTTGTGCGGTGCGGCGTGGTCATCGTTGCACCAAAGTTCACAGAGCCATTTTTGTCCGCAGACAAATGAACGACAATCACATGGTCGGGATAGCTTGCGAAATATTCACGCGTATGCTTGACACCGCTATGCGTGTACGTCGTTTTCGCAATAGCGGTCTTGAGGTCGAGTTCACGGCGATAATTAGTTGCCCCGTTATGGGATGTCGTAATCACGAGATCGCCCACCGGCTGGAAGCTTGCAGGGCCAGGACCAATCATGTACTGATTCACGATGGATTCTGCAGCACGGTAGTCGCCACGGAACAACGCATCACGGGCTTCTTTCAAGTGGCTTGCAGCACCTTGCTTGTTGTTATCGCCAGGACCGCCCGACCAAACGGTACTTTCGTTTAGGCCAATGTAATCCTTAGTAACACCACCGTAAATGAGGCCACCCATGTAGCCGTTACCAATTGGGAGCGCGTTCGTAAATTCGGTACCGGCATCGCTATTGTACCAAAGCATAAGCGGATTGTCCGTCGTCGCAAAAGAGCTCGTAAAGCCGACAGCGCAAACAAACGCTGCAGAAGCAATAACGCGGCTTGCTAAAGATTTCTTTGTTCTAAACATAAGGCCACCTCGTTAACCTAGACACACCATAAAAATTCACTGGATGGGGCCAAGCCCCTACTCCTTGGCTCGGTTATAAAAATGAGTGAACTCATTTTTGCAACACTCGCCTTCTGAGTAGTCTTCGACTTCGCTCAGGATGACA
>CAMJNF010000015.1 GCA_946407235.1 uncultured Fibrobacter sp.
AGCACCAGTGGAATTGGCGAATCTGGTCACAGGACCCAGGCAAAAATGCAATTTGAGCTCATATATAGAAAAATAGTGGTTAGTGGTTAGTGGTTAGTGGTTAGAATAAAGCCATTTTTAATGGGTTTTAGGTATTAGGTCTTAGGGATTAGGTGAATAATCGCGGCTTCGCCGCCCTTTACAAATGCGCATAGCGCATGAAATTAATCCTAACCCCTACCACCTGTGACCTAACACCTATCTACAAAAATCTTGCCAGCACTTCCTTCAACTTGTTGACGTTCACGGGTTTCGCCACATGCTCGTTCATACCAGCTTCGAGAGCCGCCTGCTGGTCATCAGCGAAAGCATTTGCCGTCATAGCAATAATCGGGATTCCTGCAGCCGACTTATTCTTAAGCCTGCGAATCCGACGAGTCGCCTCGTAACCATCCATAATAGGCATCTGCACGTCCATAAGGATCAAGTCACAAGCGCCCGGCTGGAAGTTTGTCATGTATTCCAAAGCTTTTTCGCCATCACAAGCCGTTGTCACAACAATGCCGCAGTCTTCCAAAATTTCCTGCGCGATTTCCCGATTGAGTTCATTGTCATCAACAAGCAGAACCTTTTTGCCATTAAAGTTCACCTTCTTGTCCGATTCTTTGACTTCAGCCTTCAAAAGTCCAAAGCCACACATCAGAGCTTTTCGAGCATCCGATGGGAATATAGGCTTGCTCACAAAATTGCGAATACCGACTTCAACAGCCTTGTCCTCAATATCCGACCATTCATAAGCAGACATTACAATCACAAGAATATCGTCACCCAACAATTGGCGAAGTTTCTGGATCGTTTTCAAGCCATCCATGTTCGGCATGCGCCAATCTACAAGGATGGCGTCATACATAATCCCTTCATTCTTCGCCACCTCCACACGATCCAAAGCATCGGCACCAGAATAACAACATTCCGCCACAACGCCGATTTCCTTGAAAATCTGTGGGATGCTCTTGGCACATTCCACATCGTCATCAATTACAAGAATCCTCTTGCCCTCCAGTTCCTGGGCTCGAGTAATTTCTTGCTTGGAATCCGCCAGCTTGAATTCAAAATCTATAACAACATCAGTACCTTCATTCAACTTACTCTTGATATTAATGCGACCATTCATCATATCGACAATATTCTTGGTGATCGCCATACCAAGGCCCGTTCCCTGAATACCAGATACCGTCGATGAATTCACACGGGTAAACGCATCGAAAATCCTCGGCAAGAACTCTTCGCTCATGCCCATGCCCGAGTCCCGAATTCTAAACTCATAGGCACCGACATCCGGTTTTCCGCTAAACTTCTGTTCTACAGAGAACCAAATCGAGCCGCCCGCCGGAGTGTACTTGATAGCATTCGAAATCACGTTCAAAAGCACCTGGTTCAAGCGGAGTCTATCACAGACAACATTTTCGTTATGGATGCCTATGCTATTGGCAAAGAACTGCAACTTCTTGGCATTGATATCTGCCTGTACAATGTCCTTGAGCGTATGGATCACATCAGGAAGCGATTCTGACTTTTCATTCAAGTTAAGCTTGCCCGATTCAATACGGCTCATATCAAGAACGTCATTGATAAGCGAAAGCAAATGGTTCGATGAAAGTTCAATCTTTCCAAGGAATCCCTTAACCTGTTCCGTATTGCCAAGATGCATTGTCGCAAGTTCCGTATAACCGATAATGGCATTCATCGGAGTACGGATGTCATGACTCATGTTGTTGAGGAACATCGTCTTTGCACGCGAGGCCGACTTCGCCATTTCAAGCGCCTGTTCAAGAGCCGCCTGCTGCGCGATTTCCTTGCGATAGACCGCATCGTTATCAAACAAACCGATAAGCACTCGATGTGTTTTGGACCAATCGCCCATTTTCGTGACTTTCATGCGGTACCACTTAATTCCATCAAGAGTCAAGCAGCGATAATCTAAAGCAAACGAATTTTCATTCTGCAATTTGGTCAAGACATAGTCTCGATCAAGCACGTTCATCACTTTTTCCAAATCGTCTCTGTAGACCATCTTGGCGACATCATCATCTTTAGCCGCAAAGAAATTGGAGTGCCTACCATGTTCATCAACGATTTCTTTAAACTTTTCGCCTTTATCCGAAACGCTGAACGCCCCCGTATCAATATCGACATCAAAGATAATCTGATATTGGTCCGAAAGACTCAAGATGCGCTGCACGTTTTCTTGATGTTCCATTTCAGCCTTATACTGCGCATCGACTTCAACAAAGCCAACAGCAATAAGCTTGGGCGGTTCATCAACAGGTTCAGCCTTTGCAAAGACCAGGCGAGTGTACTTGTAGTCCGAGCCGTAAAGATGCCTGAATATGATAACCAAACGCTTCTGGTGCATCAACTGCTGAGCCACATATTCTAGAGATGCAAGTCCGACAAGCTTTTCGCGATCATCCGGATGCGCCTGGGTCAAGACAAACTCCTTGAACACATCGTCCAATTTTTCACAAGAAGCAAACAAACTCTTCAAAGATTCACTTATTTCCTGACGGACCGCAAGCACTCCGCTCGTATTATCCACAAGGTTAAAGTAGAACAGCGACGAATAATCTTCTGAAAGAATGTCAATAATTTCAAGGTTACGTTTCAGGTTCGCCTGGATTTGCATCTGTTTCTTGATTTCTTTATCCACGCTATGCAAACCAAAGACAAGGCCCTTGAGGTTACCAATATCGTCCTTATCCGCAATAACCTTCATCTGATAACAAACAATCTTGCCATCAAGTTTAATATTGAAGTTAATATTGACAACAGATTCATTCTTCAATACAGAAACAAGGCGGTCGCGATTCGCTTGTTCATGGAACATGGGCTTATCGGAATCGCAAATCAAATGCTTGAGCAGTAATTCAATTCTCTTCGAAAAGATTTTTTCAGTAGACCAACCTGGAACAGCCTTCAACAACGCCGCACTAGCACGATAGGTCACCACGATATCCGATGCAGCATCTTCGCCAAGCGTTACGTAGTTCACAAAGTCAAAATCAGAGGCCAGCGATTCAATCACCCTGTTGTTGCGGTCAAGTTCCTGACGTTGTGCAATAGCCTTATTGATTTCGGAATCGATATTTTCTACAGCAACAATGACATGATTTTCGTCCTTACGGGATTTTATAACCTTCATTCTATAGAATTGAGGATTACCGTCAATCATAAGACGGTACTCGACGGCTGCGCTCGAATTTTTTTCCAAGCGTTCGAGGAAAGCCCCCTTTTCCATGAAATGCATCACGACCTCAAGATCATCTTCATGAAGATTGTGTCGCAAGCTTGCAATAGACTCAAAGAAGAAATCACGACCGCTCACCGATTCATGCAGCTTGTTCAATAGCTTGTCCGAATGGAACGTGTCAAAAGTATCATCCAAGACATTCACGTAGAAAATGCACTCGTATGTTCCGCTCAAGGCATCCGCAATTTCGGAATACTCGCCACTTTCTTCTTCGACCATTCTGCGGGCGCTCCACATCATGCGGAGGAAATATAAAAGGATCACGAAAAGTTCAGCCGCGGAGATTCCAATATAGAACCGGCGAATTTTATCCACTCGTGTAAATGCAATATTTTCGTTGACATAAAAGATCAAAGACCAATAGCCGCCAAACAAGGGCAAAGAAACCAAAAGCTTCGATCCATCAGAAGACACTTCATCGTAAGCAAGATGAGACGCCTCCCCCTTAATTACCTTTGCAGCCCATTCATCCAACGAATATCCGTTCTTAGGAGAGATAGACCTCACAAATTCATTGAAATTCACCCACTTTCCAGTTTTCTCGACAACAAACGAGCCATCCCTACGATCAACCACAATCAACGAAGCCTTTCCCTTGAATGCATTCGTCGCCACATAGCTGTACAAAGACTTAGTCTCGGAAACAGCCGAAAGCATAGCAACGATATTACCTCTCCGAAGAACAGGCACCAACTGTTCAAAGACCATGTTTTCAGGATGAATCACATCACGAGAAATTTTAGACACATACGATTTAGGCGAAGCAATCGATTCATAGTGCTGGATAAAAGAAGTATCAAAAACAACTCCTTGTTCAGCAATAATATGACCATCGGGCAAATACAAACGGACTGTCGCCGACAAGGGACCAATGCGCGTCCCGCGAATCATGCGAACCATGCTCTCAGAAAGCAGGTCTTCTTCCATCCCAACCACAGTCGAAATATTGGTCAAGGCACTCAAGAGAGAGCGACTCAAAAAGCCGATTTTCGCTTCGGAAGCATAAGCGACTTCATCTAGAGAATCCCAACTATCGTCAATTGCATTCCTATTTATATATAAGAACGAAACGTTCGTTACAACAAACAAAAACGCTATCAAAAGCAAAGAAACGACAAGGTTCCGTTTAAAATAATTCTTATTCATAAGTTTTTTGTAACAATGGCAAGTATATTATACATTTTGCAAGAATAAACGGAAGGGTAAATTCAAAAAAAACGCATTTTCAACCAGTTTTCAAAAAAAAAAGTGTTTTTTTTCACATTAAAACGCGCAACGCAAACCAAATCTTTATACATTGACGATATGAAAATTTTATCAAAATTGCTATTCCTTTTTACGCTTCTCGCCACATTTGCATTTGCGACAGAAAGCGCCACAACCGATTCCATTGCAAAAGATTTAAAAGATACCTCGGTCGTTTCAAAAACCGAAATTTCGACGCCCAAAAAGCAAGCAGTCTGGATCAAACTGGAAGGCGATGTTGACCCGGCCATGTACGAATTCTGTGCCCGCGCTATCGGCGAAGCTTTAGACAAGAAACCTGATTACATCGTCTTTGAAATCAACACGTTCGGCGGCCGCCTCGATGCCGCATTCGATCTCGTCGATACCATCATGGCGGTCAAGGGTCCCGAAACCATCGCTCTCGTCAAGAAAAAGGCCATCAGCGCAGGCTCGCTCATCGCACTTGCCTGCAAGCGTCTCTACATGCTAGAAGCGACAACAATCGGCGACTGCGCTCCGATTGTCCAAGGCGGCGACGGCACCCCGCAAATCGTAGGCGAAAAAATTCAATCCCCGCTCCGCGCCAAGTTCAGAAACCTCGCCCAGCGCAACGGTTACCCAGAACTATTGGCCTCCTCGTTCGTGACACCGGAGCTCGAAGTTCTCGAACTTACCGCCAAACTCGACAAGGGTACGGCAACAGAACGCGACACAACCTTGATCATCGAAGGTAAAAAATTTGCAGTTCTCGACAGCACCGAAAAGAAATTCTGGGGCGCCCCCAAGATTCTCGTGAAGGAAGGCGAACTTTTAACGATGACCGACAAGGAAGCCGAAGATCTCGGATTCTCTAAAGGCACATTCAAGAACCGCGAAGACTTTGAAACAAAGCTCGCCATCGAACGCAAAAGCGAAGTCGAAACGAACACGGGCGAGAAAATCGCAAGCGCCATCGCCGCCATCTCGGGCATCCTCCTGATTCTCGGTTTCGGTGCGCTCTATATCGAATTCAAGACGCCTGGATTTGGAATGTTCGGCATTATCGGCATTATCCTCATCGGCATCGTCTTCTTCGGGCAGTTCGCACCGCAGCTCGACGGTTACTTCCCGGCCATCCTGCTTGTAGCGGGCGTAATTCTATTCCTCGTCGAAATATTCATCATGCCGGGCACGTTCCTGTTCGGCATTGGCGGTATCGCCTGCATGATCATCGCACTCATCATGAGCTTTGACACAGCCAACATCCCGGAATACGTTCCAGAAGCGGTCGAAACGACATTCGACGCGACACCGTGGCTATTCGGATTGTTCTTTGTGCTCGGAAGCGCAGCCGTTGCACTCATCATCCCAATTGCAGCAAGCAAGTACTTGATTCCACTGCTCCCCGAGGGCTGGACTCCCATGCTCAAGACCGACATGGAAACAGCCGTTTCCCCCACGGAAGCAGTACAGGAAGTCGCCATAGGCTCAATCGGAACAGCTAAGACCTTCCTCCGTCCTGTAGGCCAAGCAAGCTTTACCATGCCGGATGGAAGCACCAAGCTTTTTGACGTGCAGACACACGGCGAAATCATCGAAGCCGGTGAAAATGTCAAGATAGAAGCAATACAGGAAGGTCATATATGGGTTTCTCGTGTCATCCCCGCGTAGGCGGGGATCTCCTATCCAATAAATAAAAGGAGATGCCCTCCCCATACGCGGATCATGCTCACATAAGTGCTAAAGCACTAAGTGATCAAAGAGCTCGGTGGCGGGCATGACAAGAAAAAACAGGCATGACAAAAAATTTAAAACAAAAACACATAACTTGGAGAAAAACAAATGGACACACTTCTTACCGTAGGCATTATCATTGCCGCCATCGTAGTCATCGTCATTTTAGCCTTCATCGGCAAGTTCTTTAGCCTTTGGCTCCAGGCCTTGTTCTCCAAGGCCAACGTGAGCATTTTCCAGCTCATCGGTATGCGCCTCCGTAAGGTACCGCCGCAGGTTATCGTTGAAGCTCGCATTTTGAGCTGCAAGGCAGGCCTCCCGGTCGATACGAACTTGCTCGAAGCCCATTACCTTTCCCGCGGTAACGTGCTCCGCGTCATCCAGGCCCTCATCGCCGCCAACAAGGCTAATATCAAGCTCGACTTCAAGGAAGCCGCCGCCATCGACCTCGCAGGCCGTAACGTGCTCGAAGCCGTGCAGATGTCCGTGAACCCGAAGGTCATCGAAACGCCGAAAGTCTCCGCCGTGGCTCTCGACGGTATCCAGCTCCACGCCATTACGCGAATCACCGTGCGTGCCAGCATCCAAAAGCTCGTCGGTGGCGCTGGCGAAGAAACCGTTGTCGCCCGCGTTGGCGAAGGTATCGTGTCATCCATCGGTTCAGCCATCAGCCATAAGGAAGTGCTCGAAAATCCGAACATGATTTCTAAAAAGGTGCTCGCCTCCGGCCTTGATGCAGGAACGGCATTCGAAATTCTCTCTATCGACATCGCCGACGTGGACGTGGGACAGAACATCGGTGCTATTCTTGAAACCGACCGTGCTGAAGCCGACAAGAAGATTGCACAGGCAAAGGCAGAAGAACGCCGCGCCATGGCTTTCGCCGCCGAACAAGAAATGAAGGCCAAGGTGATGGAAATGAAGGCCAAACTCGTCGAAGCCGAAGCCCAGATTCCGATGGCCATGGCATCTGCCCTCCGCGACGGCAAGCTCGGCGTGATGGACTACTACAACCTCAAGAACATCGAAGCCGACACGCAGATGCGTAAGGAAATTGGTTCCGCTCCGGAAACTAGCAAGTAAAATATGATTGGTGAATTTGTTGGTGAAATGCTGACTGAAATTGCAGCGGGGATAGTTCAAGGACTCGCTGATGAAGGCATTTCCAAAATAAAGGACGCATTTTCGCCAACATATAAGAATCCAACAGTTCCCCTAAAAGCTGTTAAAGTGAAGCATGCAAAGCCAGAAAAGAAACCTTACGTCAGCCGCGACAAGAGGCACGAAAGGAATCTAAAAAAGAGGCTGGATTTACAAAAACGCAGAGCAGAAATTAACAGCGAAGGAGCCTAAATGGAATCATTACTCATATTCATAGCAATCTTCGTCATCGACGCGCTTATCAAAAGGGCTAATGCGAAGAAAAAGGCCGAACAGCAGCAACATCAAGCTCCAACGACCGATTCGACGCAAGAATTCGAAGATGAACGCGATGACGAAAACTTCGACGAAAGCGCTCCTCCAGAGCCCTCTCCAGTCGCCCGCAAACTGCAAGAGTACATCAAGCAGTTTGAAGAGGCCCAGCGTGAGGCTTCCCAGGGAACGTTCGAGCCCGCCATGCCGCCCCCAATTCCCGAAAGGCATCACCGCATGGGCAACTATGTAACCATGCGTGAAGTCGCCGAAGATATCGTTCAGATGGATTTTATCGATATCGAATACCTGATGGATGAATTCGGCATGTCCGAAGGAAGCGCTATCGAAATGCTGCAGGAACTCCAACAGCACCGCATTATCGGACGCGACATGGGTGAAGGCACTTACGACGTTCTCGTTCATGACATCGATGAGCTCAACAATCTGTTTTCGCACGAAAAGGCGAAGCAAGGCCAAGGCGACGATGTTGCAAAGCAGTCGAGCGCCGCCGCAAGCGAAAAGCAGAACCAGCTCAAGATTCTCGAAGAACGAGCCCGTAAAGCCCGCGAAGCAGCCGCAGCGGCCGCACGCCAAAGCGATATTGAAAACGGCTACACTGGCGAGCCCACCGAGATTGCCGACCCGCTCACCAAGCGGACATCCGTCCGCTCGATAAGCCGGGAAAGCGTTCGACGCGGATTCATCTGGGGCAAAATCATCGACGAGCCCCGATTCAAGAAACGCTGGACGGCATACAGCAGGTAATTCGCTCAATTTGCCAAATGCGCAATCTGTTAAACGCGCAATCAGCCCAAATCTTAAAATTCATCCCGGACGGTTCCACCGCCCGGGATTTTTTAATACTACCGACGCGAGAAATGGCGGATCATACTTCGGCAAAGCTTACTTCGATTGAACTCAGTGCAGGCAGCACAAGAGTCCGCCATGACGTCGCTATCGATCCGGCCGACATATGCATAATATGCATAAACGAAAAAGCCCCGGTCAAAGACCGAGGCTTTTTCAGCTGCTTCACTTGGACTCGAACCAAGGACAACGCGATTAACAGTCGCGGGCTCTACCAACTGAGCTATGAAGCATCATTGTCATTCACAATCTTTGAAAGATTCTTTCTGACGCGCTCAAATATAGATGATTTCTGTTCCTTTGTCAAGGGTTTAGCTTCATTTTTCAGCGCATAAAAATTAGCCTAAACGACAAAAAACACAAAGCCCTCGATCTTTCGATCGAGGGCTTTGAGCTGCTTCACTTGGACTCGAACCAAGGACAACGCGATTAACAGTCGCGGGCTCTACCAACTGAGCTATGAAGCATCGTTGTCAATTCAAAAATCTTTGAGGGATTCCAATCGACGCGCTCAAATATAGATGATTTCTATTCCTTTGTCAAGGGTCACGCATAAAAAAAATTTCTTTTTTTTAGCGTTCACGACTCCGCATTAGAGCAATCTCCTTGGCATACCCAGGCAATTCATTCGGCGTTTCCAAATAGAACGGAAGCCCTTTGAGAACCGGATGATTCACAACATTCACAAGAGCCTCCAAACCAATAAAACCGCCACCAATAACCTCATGACGGTCTTTGTGGCTTGCCAACGGATTTTTGCTATCGTTCAAGTGAATCGCATACAAACGTTTAAGCCCGACAACCTTGTCAAATTCCTCTAAGACATCGTCCAGATGATTCACAATATCGTAACCGCCATCAAAAACGTGGCAAGTATCCAAGCACACACCGACCTTTTCACTCAATTCCACGCGGTCAATAATCTGACGCAGTTCCTCAAAAGACCGTCCCACTTCGGACCCCTTCCCAGCCATCGTTTCCAAAAGCACCTTCGTTTTAAGGTCCTTATGCAAAATGCTGTTCAAATGCTGCGAAATGAACTCTATTCCCACCTCGACACCCTGCTTCACATGGCTACCGGGATGAAAATTATACATGGCACGGGGGAAATGATCCATGCGGAACAAATCGTCTTTCATCACATCTTGTGCGTATTGCCGAAGCGACGGGTCAGCCGCACAAGCGTTCAACGTGTACGGAGCATGCGCAAGAATCGGAGCAAAGCTATGGGCATCCATGAACGCATTTAAAGCTTCCGCATCCGCCTTGTCAAACGGTTTGGCGGCACCGCCACGAGGATTTCGCGTAAAGAACTGGAACGTATCCGCCCCAATAGAGAGGGCGGTCTCGCCCATCGCCAAAAAGCCACCCGAAGAGGATAGATGACAACCGATATGCATAACTAGAAATCGTAGTTAACGGAAACGCTACCGTAGATATCCCTATAATCCTCAGATTCGTTATCTGGACGATTATTGAAGAAAGCACCCACGTTCAATTCCGTACTAAGTTTATCTGTTACTTGGAATTTCAAGCCAGCAGAGAAATCCAGGTCCATTTCCATTTCTTCAATTTTCTGGTTGTCTTCTTTACGGCTCATAAAGTTCTGTCGAATGCTAGCGTGCAGCATAAGATCCAAGAATTCCGGCTTCAACTGGAATGCGGCATTGTCCAAGAAACTCCATTCAAATTCTCTCATATCATTGCGGTTATAAATCCTGAACCTCGGCGTCACGGCAACAGTATTGCGAATCCGGTCAAGCGTCGTTGTAAGAGAAATCGGATAACGGGCATCCAGGTAATCGCTACCATGGAAATAGTAACCAAGAATTCCATAAGTTTCATCAGAAAAATCAAAACCATCCAACAAATCGTCTTGATTGAATCTCGACAAATCCGTACGATATGTCCAAACGCCGCCGACTTTCAACACATTCTTCGGGAACTTGAATGTCGCCGTCAATTCAAAAATATGCTTCAACAAGCGTTCTTCAAACTGCGTTGCCAAATAGTCTTCGTCCTGCAACGCAGCATACTTTGCCCAACGAGCGGAATCGACACGAATCGTATCGTCATCATTGACGACTTCAATTGTCGGCTTGCCTTTTTGACTCTCGAACCAGGAATCCGAATAAATTCCCGAAGAGGCAAAGTAATTGCCGTGAAGTCTCTGTGGCGTACTGCGAGTGCGGTAATTAAGGGCATAGCGAGCCACAACTTCAATGGAATCTCGAACCTTAAAAGTATTCTTCAAATCGAAATCATGAATGTAAAGCGTTCTCGATACATCTTGCTCATGCTCTTTAAGCCAATCATCATCAGCACCCGGCAAAAGTCCAAGCTTGGAACCTTCGGCAAAACCAAATACGTTATAGGCATCGCCGCTGCCCGAAGCATTTTCAATATTCAACTCATAACCGAAATTCAGTTTCCAAAATTCCCTGATTTTCTGATCAAGTTTAAATCCCAACAAGCGAGAGTTCTGCAACAAATCTGGAGAACCGGCACTGTAATAATTGCGCCCAATAAAACGGAAATACGCATCAATCATTGTCGAATTCTTTTTCCAATTGTAAGAACCCGATAGAGCAAGATTTTGCGCAGTCCATTCCGTTGGATCACCCTTCTTTTCATCGTAATGCTTTTTCAAGGCGTCTTGGGCCACCTTCAAAATGTTCGTCAGCTGTTCGCGCATTTCCGATTCACTCAAGCCCGTATTGTCACCAAAAATGAGCTCCAATTCTTCGCGTCTCATGCTATTCACCAGCGAAGAATTATTCATCAAGCGGCGCAACTGAGCAAAGCGGGAAACATCGAGTCCAGCGTCCTCAAAGACCGCATTGACAGCTCGATGAGCAATGACATTCAACGTGTCAGCCCCACCGAAGCCCATCTGCACGTTATACGTACCGCGGCCGCCAAGAACCTTCCCGTTGACTTCACCAAAGAACGTTCTCGAAGAGAACATCGGATTCGAAAGACTTACGTTATCAGAAGTTCCATCACGGAAAAACGGATCATCCAAATAATCCTTGCTGCCGATAAAGCCCACGGTTACATCAAAATTCTTTGTCGCGTTCCAAAGAACCTTTCCGCCCACAACCATTTTCTGGGCTTCAACTTCGTCAATACCTATATACTTGTTGTACTGATCCGGGTCCCTTTCATAGGGCAACTTGGGAGCATAGTTTTCTCCTCCAAATGCACTAAAAACAAGCAAAGGGGTAGCGTTATTCAAATTCAACTTGAAGTCATAGCTTAAGCCAAGAACATCTATACCGGACAAATACAAGTCCCCGCCCGACACATACATATCACCCAAAATCAACTTTTGGTAGCGGTCTTCGTACATAGCCTGAATAAACTTCGGATCAAAATAATTCCAGCGGTCACTCTCCGCCTCTAAAGTAAATTCAATTTTTTGGCCCTTGGACGATTCTATTTGCAAAAAGGCATTCAAGCCGCCAAAAAATCCCGGTACCTGGAAATAATTTCTGTACTTTTTGCCAGGATAAACAGAATCCTTGCCATTAACAAAGACTTCAGGTGTTTCATTCTTCCCGGTCACAACGGAATGGTAACCAAATTCAGCACCAACAGAACCATTGACGGACCACGAAGTTTCGGACTGGGAATTATTTACGGAATCCGCAACACTGTTTGTGGAATCCGCAACAGACTGGGCAAAAGCAGGAATTGCAACAAAAGACGCTAAAGCGAGCGTTCTAAAAATCATCAATCAACCTCATAAACCTTGATCGCCTTGACCGCGTAACCACTCTTATGAATAACTTCAATATCAAAGCGGTTCTTATGGTTACGCTTCAGCTCTACAGGAATCTGATAATCCAAGTTCTGAATTTGCGACAAACGTTCCTGCAAAATAACCTTGCCATTCTGGCGAACAACAACTTTATTCAAGACAATCGGATCATTTTCTGGAACTCGAATCTGGAATTGCAACGTCTGCGTAATGACATCATCGAATTCTGGAGGCGCAGGCGGAATCTTCAAAGGAACATGCTTATTGCCCAAAACTTTCACAGAGAAAGGCTTCATGGGATAGCATCCCAAAGTTTTTTTCACGCTGTTACGACCAGCTTCGTTTTCAACAACAAATTCATATTCATGAATACCGCTGCGCAAAGCAAGGCGCTTCGACATATTGCGCTTTACACCAACTTCAGAAATCGGAGTTCCTTCCATCAAGGCCGACAAGCGGGCCTCGCTCCCCTTTTGCACGTCGGACACGGCAACATTAGCAACACAACGCAACGAATCGTAAGAGGTATACTTGATTTGCGGGACTGTTAAACGAGCCTGTTCCGTTTCCACTTTCTGGGCGGGAGCCTGAGAAGCCGCAGAAACAAGCGTTTCCTGAAAAGCGGAATCAGCCTTTGTTGCAGCAGCAATCAAATCATCCAAGGACAACGATCCATCCGAAATAATCTGCTGCAACATTTTCGCAAAGCCCATTTCACCAGAAGACTTGAGCTTCAAGACAGCAAACGAGCCCTTACCGATTACAGTTTGACCTTCGGTAATAGAAATCGAATCGCCGGAAGAAACATCGAAAATGGAAAGCTTGCCATTTTTCAACCCGCCAAACATCGTTTTATCGCCATCACCACCAATGACACCTTCCGTACCGCGAATCGAAGCAGCTGCGGTCCCCGTACGGAATTCAATTTCATGCCCTTTATTCTTTTCGGCCTTAAAGCCCATATAACCTTTTTTAATATCGGTCTTTACAATAAAGCCATCATCAATTTTTTCGACAAACTCATTAATATTTACAATCGAATTTTCAGGAATCGTGAGGAGACTATTGTCATCCACGCTATTCAATCTCAGCACAATAGAACCACCATCACCAGTCTTAAAGCAATCCATTTGGCGGAAAGTGGCTCCATTTCTAACGTTGCTCCATGCAGCATCGTCGGCACAGCTTCCTGTACTTTTCAAAGCAGGATCAACCGCATATTTGACACGGCCAACCTTAGGTTCTTTTGGGGCAGCCCAAGAACTTGTTACAGCAATCGTAGCAAGCAAAATACACGACAAAGACAGATGCTTAAACATAAGACCTCTCTATTCATTTTTCTTACAAGAAAGATACTTTTTTTGCACGATTTAAGGAATAATTTTTTTAGAAAGATGCGCTAAAACACATTAACCGCCGGCAAGCTTGACGGTAAAGCCTTTTTTTTCTAATTCAGCCTTAAGCACATTGCGCTTATCGCCTTGGATTTCGATATTGAAGTCCTTGACAGAACCGCCTACACCGCATTTTTGCTTTAAAACGCGAGCCAAATCCTTAAGATCATCTTCGTCCATCGGCAAGCCCGAAACAACGCTCGCCATTTTACCGCCACCAAGACGCTTAAGCATGATGCGTACAACACCATCGCCCTGCGGACGACTGGCCTTTGGCTTTTCTTCCTTGATTCTGCCAACACCACTTGCAAACACTAACGTAGAACGTTCTTCGATACCCATGAGAAACCTCTTTTTAAGGCAATTATAGAATTTTCGCAGAATATTTTTCGTAAAAAAAAATCTCGGACGATGTCCGAGATTTTTGATTCAATTTTTATTTCTTTTTAGACTTGTCATCAGTCTTCTTCGTGTCTTTCTTTTCTTCCTTCTTCGCAGGGGTTGCGGCCCTTTCGTTTCCGCGAAGCACCGGACGTCTGTAACCGAAGCGTTTGAGCATTTCGTCGCTAGACTTCAGCACATCGCCAATCTTGGAATTTTCGGTAACCGGCGGCACCACGCAACGCTGCTGAGAACGAATATCAACCTTGGTCTTTACAATGTACGGACCCGTACCGTAGAGACGTCCATGTTTATCTCTCAATTCACCATGGACATCCGGTTTCATTTCGAAGAAGAACTTCACAAGACCGGCCTTGTCAACATATTCCGGATCATCGATTTCGTAGTTATACTGATACTTATCGACGAACTGACCACCAGTCGTATAGAACCAGAGAGTCACTCGGGCAGTCGTGTTGTAAAGTGTTGCCTTGCTGTAATCCTTACCCAGTTCTTCCTGGAATTCAGAAGAGCAATACTTCTTAACGTATTCGTTGACCGAGACCTTTTCACTACCATCGGCATCAACACCATCCAAAGCAACCATGTCGCCATTGATGATGATATCATCCAAAGTAGCAAGGCCGCCCACAGCGCTTACAATCGGCAACTTCATGTCAATCGTAACCGTCGGACCAATGTGACCCTTATAACCCGGATAAGGTTCGTCGCCCGAGCCCTTCTTAGTTTCATTAACATTGCCCTTGACGATTTCCTTTTCCTTCTGGGTCTTCGGATTCAAAATGCTAACCGCATATCTCTGGTCTTCTTCAGGCGGATTCGATTCATAGTACTTGTTCACAGAATCAATCGAAACGATAACCATCGGCTTTTCGAGATCGATATTGACATCCTTAGCCTTCTTCATCATCACATTGACTTCTGCAACAGTTTCGTTACCAGCCTTATCGCGATAAATACGCTTGATAGTATTCACGCCCTTTGTAAGACTCTGGAAATTCAAAGTGTCCTGCTTGACGCAATTCTTTTCATCACCGTCAACAGCAATGCACCAATCCACATCTACAAAGTTTGCAAAGACTACATCACCTTCAGACGGAGTGAGAATCTTGACAATCGGAGCAAGCTTGTCGAGCACCATGAACACGGACTTGTCAGCAGAGTTGCCGTAATCATTCGTGTAAGTGTAGGTCACAAGGTAACCCCTATCGCCTTCTTCGTTAGCAACAATCTTGCCCTTTTCGTCAACGACATAAGAAACGGTCGTCTTGTTGCCTTCCTTACCCTTGACGTCGTACGTAACAGTAAACGCACCCACGCCCGTCTTCAAGTCAACTTCCGTATCAGTCTTATCCTTAGATTCCTTCTTGCCAGAAGAGCTTTCCGGAACATCAACCATCAAGTTGCCTTCCGAGTCGCCATAAAGGATCTTGCCCGTTTCAGCATCGGCCTTGTAAGAGACTGTCACCTTCTTACCCTTGACATCGACAACCGTCGAAACTTCAATCACTTCGGTCATCTTCTTCTTGCCATCTTCACCAACGACTGGCGTCTTGATAATCTGGCCCTTGTTATCAACGTAGTAAGAAACCGTAACCGTATCACCCTTCACGACCTTATCATAAGAAACCTTCTTCTTGTCGCCAATCGGCTTCGTCGAAGTTTCCGTCTTCGGATTCTTTTCAAGCGCAATTTCGGTCTTGGAGATATCCACCATTTCCTTTACAGTCTTATTCGATATTGCAATCGTATCAAGAACAACGACGACACTGAACGTGGTATCCGTCTTGGAAACCGTATCCTTCACAGTGATCTGAACTTCCTTAGACTTGTTATTCACGTAAATGGAAGAGTCCTTCTTATCGACGCTTTCAACAATCGTATAGATGTTTTCAGCAATGACCTTCGTCTTCGTTGCATCAATATCGACAACCGGAGCGGCCGTGCTGTAGCATACTTCAATCGTATCAGCACCTGCAACATCCTTAGAAGGAGCCTTATACGACTTGATGATTAACTGGCAGCCTTCCTTCAAGGTATCAAGGCTAGACATCGTCTTGCCATCCTGTTTCCATTCCACAGTGATAACAGGCTGGTTCGTCTTGATAGGAACATCCTTCTTCGGTTTCAGATAAACAGAATCACCTGCTTCAACGCGAGTAATCACAACATCGGACTTTTCGATGACGTTACCCACCTTGATGGCAATTTCCGTCGTATCCTTAAATTCACCATCCGTCACGAAGACCTTGATCACGTAAGACTTTTCCTTTTCGTAATCAAGTTCGCTCTTCAAGACGATATCGCCATTCGGCTTGATTTCGAACTTGTCGTTTTCTTCAACAGGATAGAACTTCAAGTCGCTGAACTTCGGATTCTTTGTATCCGGATCAGTAGCTTCAACCGGACCCTTCTTGGTACCAGGCTTGGAATCTTCCGGGAACGTAAATTCCTGCGGCTTGATTGTCGGAGGTTCGTTCTTATCGATGACGTTGATAACGATATCGTCATCAAATTCAAGACCATCAGAGTCCTTAACCGTCACCTTGATGGTGAACTTCTGCATCTTTTCATAGTCGATTGTAGCGCCTTCCTTAACACGGATTTCGCCATTCGGCTTGACTACCACATACGGGCTACTTTCGGTAAGCGAGAAAAGGAACTCGGTATCGCCATCCGGGTCAGAAGCCTTAATAATACCAATCAAAGAATCAGCCGGAGAATTTTCATAGACGCTGAATTCCTTGGTCGTGATTTCAGGAACTTCTGGCATATCCTTCAACGTAATCGTAATCGTCGTCTTGGTCGTAAGCTTCGGATACTTCGTCTTGTTTCTATCAGACAAAGCGACATCCAGTTCAAACGTACGAACAGTTTCCTTTTCGTAGTCGAAGTCGCGCTTGGCCTTGATCTTACCATCTTCGGTAATCGTGAACAAGTCGGTATCGCCACCCACAGGGGTAAAGACGTTATCAATAAAGGCCTTAGATGTATCGATATCATCAGGATAAAGCTTGCCAACCACATAACCTTCGCCCTTGTTTTCGTAAAGCGTGAAGGACTTGCTACCCATAATAATCGGCATTTCATTCACGTCAACAATGTTGATGGTCTTTTCCACCTTAGCAGTCAACCTATCAGCATCCATCACAGCAACGTTGATTACATGAGTATGCGTATTCGTTTCATAGTTGAGCTTAGAAGCATCCTTTACGATAAGACAGAGACTGTCCTTCTTCATCTTGGCGTCGAATATGCGGTCAGCATTCGTATTGCCCACATCCGTCACGTAAGGAACAAGCGTTGCGAGCTGGCCCTTATCTTCGTCCTTGACCAAGTAGCAAGCAATTTCCTTACCATTCGGAGTATTGTTATCATCCGTATTTTCTTCGACATCGTAACCCTTCTTGCCATCATCGATAATCTTCGGTTCATCCGGATCATCAATGAGGTTGATGGTCACAAGCGTCGTGGCAGTGTAGTTCGGGAATCCCTTAGAATCACCATTATCCGTAGCCTTAGCCCAAACTTGGTATTGATTCTTCGTTTCATAATTCAAAGAGCTCGACTTCAAGTAAATCTTGCCATCTTCAATCGTAAAGGCTTCAGAATCCTTGGAGCCTGTCTCATAATCAGAAAGGGCATACGTGAGCTTGCTCCATGTATCTTCATCCTCGGCAACAACAGAGCCGACGAATTCACCAACAGTAGCTTTCTCATGAATTTCGAATACATATTCCTTTTCTTCGTACGTCGGAGCATCGTTCACGTCATTGATCTTGATTGTGACATCGACAAACGTAGAGAGAGTCGGATCATCACCATCGGTAGCGACAACGCGAACAGAATATTCCTTCTGCACTTCATAGTTCAAGATGCTATCCTTAGCCACCTTGACTGTACCACTTGTTTTATCAACCGTAAACGCCTTATAGTCGTCAGCATCGGTATCCGTAGCTGCAAGTGTATAAGTAGGCTTCTTGCAGGTATTGCCACTCTTACAGTCATCATCCTCGGCAACAACAGAGCCTACAGTAATACCTTCTTTAGTATTTTCATCCACAGCCAATTCCGGAACAGTCTTGAAGACAGGAGTTTCATCGACATCCAAAATATTGACTGTTACAGTAACTTCCTTCGTGAACTTCTTGTCCGTGACAACAGCTTTGAATACATATTTCTTCTTGGTTTCGTAATCAAGCTTTGCAGACTTGGTAACCGAGATTTCACCATCGCTTCCGATATCGAACGGAGCGGCATCAGCACCATCGAGCGAGAAGTAAAGCGTACCGAATGCAGTATTATAGATATCCGGGTCATGAGCTTCAGCCTTGCCCAATACAGAATCCTTAGCAATGTTTTCGCGGACAGCAAATTCATAAGAAGTCTTGGTAAATGCCGGTTCTTCGTTCACGTCATTTACAAGAATTCTCGTATCCTGCGAAGTCTTGTTACCTTTAGAATCCTCAATGGTCAAGGTAATATTGAAGATGGCTTCAGATTCGGATGTCTTATAAAGTGCTTCGTAATCAATACCGGCCTTCGTCTTGATTTCAAACGTGCTCAAGCGATCGCTATCGGTCTTACCCACCTGAACCACTTCGAAAAGCTTTGCAGCATCAATAGCGGCCGTAGCATCTTTATCTGTTATCGTAATTTTCAGTTTATCCAAATCAGCTTCATCTTCATCATAGACGACAATCTTCTCGCCATTTAGCACCTTACCCACTTTCTCATTTTCATCAACATCGTACGGATTTGTCAACACCTTGAATTCAGAAGGTCTATTTTCATCCAAGACATTAATAACAATCGTTGCAGTTGTGGACTGAGAAGGACTTTCTGGATCCAAAGAACGGTCCATAACCTTTACAACACATTCATATTTTTTCTGCTTTGTAAAGTTGAGTTCTTTACCAGCTGCAACCGTAAATGCGCCCGTATTGGGATTAAGTTCAAACGGGAACTCCGTACTGCCATCAACAGGATTGATTTTTTCAACCCTATATGTCAGCACATTAAATCCATAAGGATGCGGTAATGAACCATAGGCATTGTCCGGGTCCGTAGCATCAACTTTACCAAAGACATTATCCGCACTAGTCCATGTTTCAGGAACATAAATTTCAAGATCTTTCTTTGTAACACCAGACGGAAGCTTATTCTGAGTCGATTGAGATGCGCCAGTAATTGCAGGTTTTTCGTTAGCATCCCTTACAATAAGCTTTCTATCGATATTAACCTTCACTGGAGCGCCATCAGCATTCTTTCCAGAGGCAACAACCTTGACCGTATATTCAACACTCGGATAAATCGCTTCGAAATCAATCTCAACACCCGGCTTAACGGTAATAATACCCATCTGGTCATCAATTTCAAAGAGTCCCTGAGCATTAGCGCTAGCCGTTTGGTCAATGTCATAAGAAATACTTCCAACAATCTTATCCAATTCAGCACGAACTGCTTCATCTTCAATTGCGGCAAAATCATCGATTTCTTTACCAGGAGACGTATTTTCCCAAACAATCGCAGATCCCTTTGTATCAAGATTGATTTCAGGTTCCTTAATGTCATCAATTAACACAGTAACTTCAGCATCAGCGGAGAATTCACCATCAGAAACAGTTACCAAGAACTTGAACTTTGTCACGCCAGTTTCATAATCAAAGTTATCTGCATTAGAAGACAAACTACCATCATTGGGATTAACGGTAAACTTTTTAGAATCATTAAGCATGGTTCCAGTATTATTTGCAGACATCGTATAAGTCAACTTCTTGAAAGAATCCGTGTAAAGATCTATATCAGAACCCTCTACTCGTGCATATTCAGCGCATTCAATGGGTTTGTCATCGGCATCCTTATATGCAGTTGCACACAACGGGCTTCCAGCCGGATAATGTTCATTCAAGTAGAACGTTCCTCCCTTTGCAGAAACCTTTTCATTGACGTCTTGAATTGCAATAGTTGTAGTCTTTGAAACCTTGTGGCTAGCTTGATCTGTAATAGTGACTGTCGCCTGATACTTTGTATTCTTGCTACTGCTGTAAAGTTTTTCGTAATCAAGCAAGGCAGCATTCTTTACATTAATGGATACAGTTCTTGTGCCGTTAGTATTTTTAGTTTCCTTGAGCACGAAGATATCAGACAAATTCTTTGATGCTGTAGTTGCATCAGCAGCACCAGTCAAAGCGCCCGTTATCGAATATGACAATACATCACCGGCATCAGGGTCAAAGACTTCAAACGAGCCAATTGATGTAACCGCTGGATGTTCATCCGTATTTTCCTTTACAGAATACTCTTTCAACACAAAATCACCAATCGGTTCATTCACATCCGTAAGTTTTACAGTAATGTTAGCCGTAGCATCGTCACCAGACGGATCTGTAACTTGGACCTTAAATGTCCATGTCGGCTTGGTTTCAAAATCAAGAACACTACCATCAGTAATGACAAGTTCGTTAGAACCATTGTTAAACTTGAACGGAACACCTGTAGTTACAACACTATAGGTCAACGGATCATCATCAGGATCACTTGCTGTCGTAACCTTACCTACTGGAGTTCCATACGGCCAGTTGCTTCCATCATCTTTCTTTTCTGCAATAGTAAATGTCTGATCACCAATAGTCGGAGCATCATTTTCGTTCTGGATTTTGACCGTAATCTTGAACTGATTAGAAGTCAGTTTCCCCGCGATTTTCGTGGTTTCGGTAGCAGCATTATCCGTAACCGTAGCATAAACAACGTACTGTTTCTTCACGCTGTAATCTAGAGCACCAATTACCTTAATGGTCGCATTTGCACCTTTATTTGACGGAACGATTTCAAACACGTTCTTAAATGCGGCAAAATCACTACCAGATACATTTACCAAATCATAATTGTATTCATCCACACCAAGTTCCTTACCCTTGTTTATGGAGACATCACTTACCGAAATCGGACCACCAGATACAGCATGATCCAATTCATTCACGGTAAACACGACATCGGCGACAGTCGGCTTGTCATTGACCGGAATAACATTCACGGTTGCCGGGTATTCGGCAGATTGTACTGAAGCATCGTCACCAGCTCCTGTACGGACAACTTTATACTTAAACGTAGCATAGTTATTGCCGAACTCATTAGCCTTGGGGGTATAAACAAGTTTACCCAAACTTCCAACAGCAATTTCCTGATCTCTGGTAACAGCAGTACCATTCAAAGTAAGCGAACCAGCAGACGGAAGACCCGTTATAATAACAGACTTAAAGTCTTCTTTCGGGCGATCCACTACGTTATGTTCAAATTTAAATTCAGCCTTTGTAAATGTATGAGATTCATCTTCGTTTACGTTTATGACAAGGCTACTGCTAACAGAAGGTATTTTATCGACATCCGTAATGAAAACATTAAAGCCATGTGAAGCATCATAATTGACACTTGAAACCTCAGCACCTTGAACATTAGAAACTTTTAACCACAGCTTTTCACCATCACTGCTTTCTTCAACAAAGCCATCAATAAGAGGCTTTATAAAAATTTTATTTGCCTCAGTCTGAGCAACCGTTTTCCCTTTCGGAATCGTTACATGCCCAGTAGCCTTCCCACATATCGGGAAATCATGTCCAGTCCCCGAAACGTCAACGTCAGCAGGTATAGCAAACTTCCCTGGAATATCAGATCCTTGGAATTCAAAGCAATAATCAAAAGTTACATCTTTTTCACCTTGATCAGAATCCAGGCCAATACCTATTTCGTACCAAGAATTACTTTCTTTGAATGTTGCACTCCTCTGGCTCAAAATAATTTTAGGAGGATCTACAACTTTTACAAACTTAAAGTTTTTACCATTGATATCATCTCCCAACTTAAGTTCTTTTGCAAAAATTTGACCAGAGAACATGAAATTACTAACAAATTCAGCCGTTCCGTTGAAAATAAACGTTCCATCCATAGGATAGTTATCGGTATTCTTGAATTTTATGTCATGATTTACATAAACAACTAGGTTTCCTTCATAATCGCCAACGCATTCAGCATCTTTTCCTGAAAGCTGAAATTTATTATTCGGAGCTATACAGCGGTAACCATTCTCATTTTTATACTTCACTAAAAACATCGGATGGTTATCAACATTCAATTGGTTTATAAACAACCTAGCAGCATGTTTTTTATCAGGCAGTTCTATTATTAAAGCAGCCTCAGCCCCCAAAGACAGAGAGCTGAAATAAACATCATAAGATCCCTTATACGGCATTTCGATTTTCAATTCCTGGCGATCCGGAACAGATTGGGTGATGCCACTTATAGTACCGGCACTCGGCACAACCAAATTTTTTCTATACAAGGGAACATCTTTGCATGACCCACTTGTAGTAAGGCCATCACAGCGAACACTACCATTATATACGCCACTAGTAAAGCCAGTCCCATAACGAATAGGCCCAGTCGTAAACCGCATGTTCGAATGCGGGTGTATCGTACCACCAACAATAATAGCTCCACCAACGACGCCATTGTTTTTTCCTGATGCAGAATACAAATCACCATCAGCAGTTCCTACCCACCCTGCTTCGTTAGGGAATTCATCTTGGTTGCCAAAGGATAAGCCTTTTTGACCAAACAGCTTGAAGTTTGAAAGATAATTCCAATCATCTGCGGTGATTTGTAACGGTGCAAGAGCCTGCGCAAATGCAGACGAAGCCATACCAGCCAATACCAGGGCTGCAGCCTTAAGACTTAACTTATTAAACCACATATTTTCTCTATGCTCCTTTTGCTACGGCAAATCGTATGCATCCAATTTGCCACAGTTTTCCCAAAACATCCCAACATTCTCTTTAGAAATATAGTAATGGATGTGATTTTCGCAACATTATTTTTTTAAATAATGTAAGAAAAGAGTATCATTTCAGCTATTTTCTGTAACAACCGTATTGTATAGAAAAATTTATACTCTTTCCGACAAAAAAGCCCCGACTCTGAGGCCGGGGCAACAAATGAATTAAGACTAGAGCTACAAGAAAAAATCAAGTTATCAACAGGTGATACCCCTATTTATTCACGGGCCTTCTGTAGCCGAACGACTTGAGAAGTTCATCGCCAGACTTGATGACGGCGTTCCTCTTCTTGTTGTTTTTGTCCTCTTCAGGCGTCGTCGGGAGGTCGCAACGGAGTTTCGATGCCATTTTCACCTCGGTCTTGAAGAGATAGGCGCCAGTGCCATAGAGACGTCCGTCCTTCGTCCTTACATTGCCGTCTGCATCAGGCTTCAATTCAAAGAAGAACTTCAAGAGACCAGCATCATTCACATATTCAGGATCATCGAGATTGTAATCAAAGCTGAAGTAATCCACGAACACTCCCGTATTCGAATACACCCAGATCTTCACCTTAAGCGTAGTCCAATAGAGATTCATCTTGCTATAGTCCGAGGTCATGGACTGCTTGAACTCTTCCGTGCAGTACTGCTTTACGTATTCATCGACAGTGACTTTTCTACTGTTGGCAGCGTCCACGCCATCCAAAGCAATCAGGCCACCATTACTGATGATGTCGTCCAACGTAGCCATTCCGCCCACAGCGCTAACGACCGGCACACGAGCATCGACCGCCAGTGTCGGTCCGAGGTGTCCGCCAAAGCCCTTATACATTTCTTTTCCAGAGCCTTTCTGACCCTTGCCCTTGATTCCAACAATCGCTTCGGTTTCAGACTTCTTGTTGTAGTTGAAGAATGTCACACCATAAGTCTGATCCTTCTTGGGCGGATTTTCCTTATAGTACTTTTCAACAGAATCGCGGTCAACACGCGTTACCGGGTTTTCAACAGCAATGTTGATGTTCTTGACGTTCTTGACCATGACATGGACAGAATCTCGAGATTCGTTACCAGCCTTATCACGGAACACGCGGATAATGGTATTCACACCGTTTTCAAGTCCCTGCACACGGAGCGTATCTTGTTCGACGCCATTGACCGTCCACTTGACTTCAGCAAAATTAGCGGTAAGCACATCGTCTTCTGACGGGGAAACAATCTTCACGACCGGTCCCTTCTGGTCAAGCACAATAAACACATCCTTCTTCGAAGAATTGCCGAATTTGTTCACATAGGTATAACCGACGTTGTAGCCGATGTTACCATCACTATTCTTCGCGATTTTGCCCTTTTCATCCAAGAAGTACGAGACTTCGACAGTATTATAATCTTTATCCGTATAAGTGTAAGATACTTTGTACAAACCCGTTACATCTTCGCCATCGGCCGAGAGAACAGATTCACTATCCGTAAGCCCGGTATTCAGGGAAACGCGTTCACCCGTAGAGGCGTCAGCAAAGTACGAGATCGTAACAGTCTTGTCGTTAATCTTAGTCGTGTAAGAAACTTCGATAACAGCAATTTCCTTCGTCTTGCCCGAAGAGGTTACCACAGAGCGTTTGACATCCTTACCATTCTTATCGGTGTAGTAAGTCACTGTTACGTCAATGCCGTTGACCTTTTCAGTGTAAGTATTCTTGTAGTAATCGCCATTTTCAGGAACAGATGTAATTCCCGAAGCCGGTTTCGATTCACGAGTAATCTTCGCATCAGCCATCTTCTGGACATTCTTGAATTCCTTCGACGGGATAGAAACCGTATCAAGGTCGAGCTTGACCGTAAACGATTCAGCAACGTGAGCCGCCGTATCCTTGACAGTCACCTTGATGTCATTCTTCTTGTTATTCACATAGATGGCGCTATCATTCTTGGTAGCCGATTCAACGACCGTATAAATATTTTCGGCTTTGACATCCTTGCCATCTGCAGAAACCGTCACTATCGGAGTAGCCGTGTTATAGCAAACAACTACAGTATCTGCACCCGGATCGTTCTTGGTCGGGTCCTTGAATGTCTTGATGATAACGTTGCAACCCTTCTTGAGCGAATCCGTACTGGATTTGTGCTTATCATCAGCAATCCATTCAATATCAACAACCGGGACATTCACAAAAACAGAATCCGGTTTCAGGTAAATAGAATCCTTCGTTTCTACACGCGTAATTTCGACAATAGACTTTTCATAGATGTCCTTCACCTTGACTACAACCTTCTTGGTCGAAGTCAAAGTCTTGTCGTCTTTGTCGGTCACGCGAACTGTAATCGTATAGAGAGAATCCGCTTCATAATCGACTGGCTTCAGGAGAATGACATCGCCATTCGACAAGACCGAGAAGATTTCGCTATTGTCCGTATTTTCGTAGACATTGTTACGGAAATCCGCATTCTTGGTATCCGGATCATCCTTGTCCGTCTTGACCGAGCTAAACGGTTCCTTTATAACCTGGTTTTCGTACACATAGATGGTATCGACTTGGATAGACGGAGCTTCATTCACGTCAATCACATTAATCGTCACCGTCGTATCCGAGTACCCGTCATGTTCATCCCTGACACGAACCTTAATGGAATAGGATTCCGTATTTTCGTAATTCAAGGGAGTTGCAACAGAGAACAAACCCGTCTTAGAATCCAGTTTGAATTCCTTTGTGGCGCTCACTTCCTTAGTTCCATCGAGAATAAAGAACTGGAACTTCGTGTCAGGACCGTCAATGTCATCTGCAGTAAGAGGTTTCTTAAGAGACGTTCCGACCGGTTCACTTTCGAGGACCGTAAACACAGTTTCAGTCAAGAACGGAGGTTCATTTTCGTTCGTCATTTCGACAACAACAGTACCCGTAGCAACAAGGTCTGCCCTGCCAGAAACATCCTTGATGAGAATGGAAAGCTCATACTTCGTCTGTTCGGTTTCATAGTCGAACTTGCGGCTCGTGGTCAACGTTCCCGTAGAAGGATCCAAATCGAAGCCCAGATCTTCGCATTCCAAGCATTCGAACTTGTTATTGCGGAAAGACGTTGCCGTATCGAGGTCATCAAACGTGAGCACTCCAATTTCGTAGCCCTTCTTATTTTCTGGGAACGTGAGCGTCTTGGTCGGCTCAACAAAGATGGGCTTTTCATTCAAGTCGTTAAGATTAATGACAACTGTAGCTGTAGCCGTTTGCACCGTTTGGCCCACAACTCCAGATTCATCAGAAGCAACAACCTTCAAGTTGTATGTACTCTTTGTTTCATAGTCAAGTACTGCTCCATCCGCAACAGTAATAACACCTGTAGTCGGGTCGATGACAAACGAATTCGTCTCGTCAACCAAGCTATATGTAATAACAGCACCGATTTGCGTAGTCGTTGCCTTGATAGCATGATCAATCTTGATTTCTGTCGTTGCAACGGAATTTTCATCAATGGTTCCATTGTAAACAGCAAATTCAAACTGAGGTCCGTCTTCGACATCCGTTACGACAACCTTGAATGTTTTATCGTCATAATAGTCCGGATAGAGATAATTCCCTTCGGTATCCTTATTCGCATCGCGCACTCTCACCACGATTTCGTATTCATTTTTCACTTCGTAATCGAGCACAACGCCACTCTTCGGATGAATAAATCCATCAGAAGTAATGAAAAAGATATCGCTATCGCCACCAACAATTTCATATTTATTATTGAGGAAAGACTGATTCTGTGTAATATCAATCTTGTCATAATCATCAGAGGTAACTTTATTGAACGAGTCCTCGTCTCCTTCAGCAATTTCAATAACATCCGTTGTATTTGTAATATACGGAGTTTCGTTAGAGTCTTTAACGCTTATCTTAAATGTAGCCCGAGAGCAAAGTTGCGCATTAAACGAAATTGCTCTTGAATCGCAAAGTTCCACTTTAATTGAGTACGATGTGTTAGACGCCACCCATTCTTCGTAATCGAGCGGTTCAACACCATTCTTCAAAGTTACAACACCCGTTGTAAGCCCTATGTCAAACATGTCCTGAGCGCTTCCACCAACAATTTCGAATGTGTAGCCATCACCCTCGTTATCCTTCGCCTTGATAGTTCCGGCCTTCGCCTTTACTTTATTCTCTACAACAACCAAGTTCGTCTTTTCTGGATCGATAAAATAGGGCGCCTTATTGTCATCATCCACTAATTTAACAGGAATACCGCCATCGAAACGGCCTCCCGTAATAGTAGCGCCATTCAAGTTCGAAATCTTGAACAACATATATTCATCGTCTTCATAATCGCCATCCAACCTGACGCTGATATAAGGCATCGTTTCTTTAGTCGGAACACGAGTGTTCTTGGCGATAACAACATGTCCTGTTTCACCTTTTGAGCAAAGCGGCATCGGATATTTCTTGCCATCCGCACCAACAGCGTCAAAATCAAGGTCATCGATGTCTGCAAATTCACGGCCAGCCCAACTTGCCGGGATTTCAACATCCGTACCAAAGAAGGCCAAGCAATAATCAAAAGTTACTTCAGTACGAGCCGTATCCGTCAAATAGAAGTTCATAGGATACCAATAATTTTCTTTTTCCTTAAAGACATCGGAAGAGAAAATGTTGGACGGGATTTCGGACGCGTTAAACGGAACGTAATGGAATTCACCATTCACGTCAGATTCAAACTTAAGAGTTTTACCAGCAATTAATTGTCCTGCAATGTTAAGATGATCCTCGATGGTAAAATTACCTGCAGTCATAAACGTTCCTTGATAGTCAACATCAATCATTGCATCCCAAGCAACATCAACTGTAGTATAGAACAACAGATTACCGGCATAATTCGAATCTGCAACTGGATTTACGTTAAGTTTATCTAAATTAAACCATCCAACATTTTTTACATAATATGGTTTATCTTCAGATTCTATAGATCCTTCTCCATTATAAACAGGTTCATTAAGGTTTTCCCACTTTTGAGTAGCTGCATTCCAAGTAGCATTATCATTCACGATAGCGACCTGTATTTTCAAATCATTCGCAGAGCCATCCAAATTAAAGCCATCCCTGGAGAAAATACGGGTCAAGCGCCCTGTTTTTCTATTCGCGTTCTTCGTATTAGATGGCATCAGGATATAAATAATTTCACCCATCGAGCCACCAGCCTTAAGGTTTTCTACAAACAAGTCATACCAAACTTTTTTGGGATGTTCATTCAAATCAGCTTCTGTTATAGGAGGAACATGAACAAAGACAATTTTTGCAAAATTTGAAGAGACATCTATAGCAGGTCCCCAACTCTTAGCAGGATTCAATTTCGTAATATCTTTTATTAGAGGAACAGAAAGCTTATTGTCTGGTTTAGGAACATCTTCAGGGCAATTAGCAAAGGATCCATCGAGATTTAAAACGGACGGATCCGTAAGCCCATTGCGCCAATCCGCATAGACTTTGCCTTCTTTTCTAGAAGCATCATTTGCGACTTCTCTATGAGCATTTTCAATAAAGCGATTGATGGTTTTAAGGTATTCTTGATACTCCCAAGCCGGACCATCTTTAGAAGGCACATTGAATATGATATCGCCTTCAAAGCAAATATTACCATCATATCTAGAATTTTCAATTTTATAGTTGTTAGGCAAATATAGATTTCGGGCATATATCGGCCCGCCTATCAGAGAATCATTCTCTGCCGAACCATTAGCAAAAAATAAATCTTGCCCCGAAACAATTGGACCACCAAGTGTGTGCCCATAATCATTGAAAATAATATCACCAACAGCAGTTCCAGTATAACCGCTAGTTTCCTTGATTTTAAAATCGTGTTTATTGAAAATAATCGACTGCGTTCCCCAGAGCTTATACTTCATAAGCTCATTCCAGAGACGCTGGTTTTCGTTTTCATCTGTAACGGTAGCACCATCCACAACAAAATAGAGTGGATCCATCAACACAGTGTCACGTTCGACCGCCGGTTCTTCACCTTGTGCCGAAGAATATACTGCCAGCCCCAGTGTGGTGGCAACAGTACTCAAAATTGTTCTCAAAAAAATATTTCCTTTTTTCATAATATAGACCCCAACAAAAAAGATCCACACCTCAAACACTCTCTATTGAATATAGTAACATTTTTTTAACAGTAAAACATTCGTTACGAAGAAATAACAAAAAATGGGGTATTTTAGACCACTTTTCGGTGACTGCGGCAATCTTAGCGTATAATATGGGACATTTCGTTTCATAGATAACATAAATACCTTGCAAAAAAAAAGTTTTGATTCTATATTTGGCAGTCCTAGGCCCTGCGCAATGATTATTTGCGGGCAACTCGCCAGGGCGAAAGCAGCAACGGACTTGTGAATCTTTATGTGCTCAGGTAGCCTAGGATTTTTTTATTGCCCCTCAGGGGCTTTTTTTATTTTTGCGCCATCAAACAGTTACCCCAAACTTGTTCCGGGGCCACCTTTAAAACAAGAAGGCGATTCCGGCACAGAGTCTGGCATGACAATTTCAAACCTAACCCCTGTAACCTAGTAATGATTCTTTGGACGATTCGACATACCAAGCCATACAACCCGAACGATGTTTGCTACGGGAGACTAGACTTCGATGTCTCCCCTACATTCGAAGACGAATCCGACAAAGCCCTCAAGGCCTTGACCGACGCGAAAGCAAAGCCGACGCGATTGTTCTCGAGCCCGCTTCTCCGCTGCACCCGATTTGCAGACAAAGCATCCAAACTGCTAGGTCTACCGGTCGAAAAAGAACCTGCCGTCATCGAACTGAACTTCGGCTCCTGGGAAGGCCAAAAGCTGACCGCCGTCCCCCGTTCGGAAATGCAAGCCTGGATAAGCGACCTCCGCGGGTTCCGGTTCCCCGAAGGCGAAAACTTTTATGACATCGATAAACGCGCCGGCGATTTTTTGGATACACTCCCCGATGACGGAGAATTTCTTTGCATCACGCATGCAGGAGTGATTGCGGCATTGCAGCATTCCCGTTGCGGACTACCAGACGAGGTTTTCGTTGAAGGGCTGTTCACATATGCCATGGTCACACGTTTTGAATTTACTCGTAACGAAGAAGGCAAGTACCGCGGAACGTTCACGAAGATTCACGACGGAATTCCGATGCCTAAGCTGAAGATGGAATCTGGAGTTTAGAACTTAGAGCTTAGTTGGCAGAACTTAGTTGGCAGAACTTAGTTGGCAGAACTTAGTTGGCAGA
>CAMJNF010000016.1 GCA_946407235.1 uncultured Fibrobacter sp.
GAGAATCAGCCGCCAAATGCGCATACTGCTTTTGCATATTGACGACCGTCGCCGAAAAGACTTCACGGGTACTTGAAACCCCTTCGCTCGTTTGATGGTAATTTCCACATTCGTCTTTTTTCAAAAGCCCTAACGATTCCTGCAAGTCCAAGGATTCGCGGGCTTCAGCGGCAGAAATGGCGGGTACAAGCGCATGCCCCATTTCGAGCGGAGTCGCCCCCTTCATAATCGGGGCAAGTTCCCTAAGTGCCGGGTTTGCCCAAGACGAAAAATATTCAAACGACTTTGCCTCTAAAAAATCAATCTTATTTTCTTGCGCAATTTTCATCATCCGCTCAAAAGCGACTTGACGAATTTCAGAGCGTGCGGAATCGCAAAATTCAACCATCGCCCGAAAATATTCGGCCTGCGCGCCAGACAAGTTCATCGCCGGCAAAACCTTTTCAACAGCAACTTTTGAAAGTCGCGTTTTGCCGTCACAAACAAGTTTCAAAAATCCCGACGAAGAGAAGCCCGCAAGTTTTGCAAACTCGCGCCACGTAAATGCGGAACACTTTTTACGGCTTTCGTAAAAGTCTCGTATGTACGAGCGGTAATCTCTATATTCAAAAACGGATTTCATAATACTTAATCAGCCTTATCTGCTTAAAAAAATAAAATTAATCCGTGCAAAGCACAATACCAATGAAACAAAATTTGACATTTTCTTTAAATTTTTGCAATTTTATTAGCAAATCAATTATTTTTACATCATTATAAGAAACATAATGTTTCATATAAAAAATTCTCGCCCAGCATCAACTGAGGCGAGGAAAAAATGACGTCATTTCGAATTAAAGCACTTAATATATCACCTTGACAAGGAGCGAGCCGACAATAGTCGAGACTATCACGCTCACCATGCCCGGTCTCATAAAGCTGTGGTTCAGCAAGAACTTGCCGATAACAGTAGTCCCCGAACGGTCGAAGTTCACCGTCGCAATGTCAGACGGATAGTTCGGAATGAAGAAGTAACCATACACGCTCGGGAGTACGCCCAAAAGTACCGGGCCTTCGATATGAAGGCTATACGCCAGAGGCACCATAGCCACGACCACCGCCCCCTGCGAATTAATGAGCACGCTCACAGCAAAAAAAGCGACTGCAATCGCCCACGGATATTTCTGCACGACATCCTTAAGGCCTCCCTGCATCACGTCCATGTAATTCGCGAAGTAGGTATCCGCAAGCCACGCAATGCCATAAATAGCGACAACCGCAACCATGCCGCTTTGCCACACAGCACCCGCCACAGCCTTTTTCGGTTCCGCCTTGCAGCAAATGATCATAAATGCCGCTGCCGAAATCATCACAATCTGAATGATCACATTCATCGCAAGCGGTTTCACTTGAGCAACGCCATCAACAACCTTCCCTGTCGGGAACGATGGACGAATATCGTGGCCGATCATTTGACAAACAGAAAACACCACAATCACAGCGAGCGCTGCAAGGAAAATATAGACCGCACGTTTTGCTTCTTTCGTGACTTTTTTGTCGAGTATGGATGCCGAACTTCCGAACATGTATTCTTTCATTTGCGGATCCTTGAGACGCTCTTGGTACGCAGGATCCTTATCCAAATCCAGCCCACGCTTATACGACACCACTGCAGCCGCCATAATTCCACAAACACACGCCGGAATTGTAATCGCAATGACCTGCAGGTTGTTTATTTCGAATCCATTCGCGTTAGAGATAATGACGAACGAAGCGACAGCTGCCGCAATCGGCGAACACGTAATGCCCACTTGGGAAGCAATGGAGGCTACCGCGCAAGGGCGCTCCGGGCGAATCCCCTTCTTGAGAGAAATATCGCAGATAATCGGCATCAAGGTGTAAACCACATGCCCCGTACCCACAAGCACTGTCAAAAAGAACGTGCAAAGCGGAGCTAGAAACGTAATATGATCCGGATGGCGGCGCAACAAACGTTCAGCAATTTGGATTAGCCAATCCATACCACCCGACGCCTGCATAATGCCCGCGCAAGTCACCGCCGCGATGATGATGTAAATGACATCTGTTGGAGGCTTGCCAGGCTGCATTCCAAAACCAAGCACAAGAATTGCAAGCCCGATGCCCGAAATGGCCCCTAGCGCAAGGCTCCCATAACGCGAGCCCACATACAACGCCAAAAGCACAACCAACAACTGGATAATCATTAGAGCCATATTAATCTCCCTCTGCGCAATTCCATACAAGTCCGCGCAATTAGAAATAATATACTCTAAAAATCGATATTGGAAAAAATTTTATTTAATAAGAAAGGACCGATTCCATGAACTTTTTTTCTAACAAATCATTAAAGTTCGTCGGATTCATCACGCTTAAATTGGAGTCTTTGCAATAGACTAGGCAATTGCCAAATTTTCCGCCCAGCCATTTCATGTCCTTAAAAATAAGATTGATATTATCGTTTATGGTATAATCAACGACATCGTATTGAGAGAGATTGACATTATCGTTTTTGGCATAATCAGCGACATCGTACTGAGTGATGGTGTTTTCCCTACTTTTACTTTCAAAAGGCTTTTCCGTTTTTAACGAAAGCAATTCAACCGAAGGCATCTTTTCCCAGCAAAAGAGCTTTTGAAAATCATTGAAGGATGTCGTATTTGCAATCAGCAGGCTATTATCGCGTTCCTGCGCGTTGAAGAACAACAACACGACATCGTCTCGAATGTTTCCACATCCGTCCACTTCTGACTGAAGGGCATCCAAAAGAGATTCGCATCCATCTTTATCTTTCTGATCCTTCCAATTCTTTACTTTATTTACACAAACAACATCATAATTCCATAAAAAGCTTCCAGTAATATCGGAATCAGGAATTCGAATCTTCTCATTCAGATACAAATACAAAAGTTTTTCAGGAGTAAGCCTAACGACAAAATTTTCATCAAGATGCTTTTTCAAGTCCTTACCTTTGGCCAAGCATGTTTCATACAAACTATGGTCAATTTGATAAAAACTTATTTCGGAGGTTTCTGCAGCAAAGCCATCATCAACAAGAATATTTTCACCATCCGACACAACTTCAAGAACCAGCTTTTTCTTGTTGTGAGGCTTAAAGATAGGCTGGTCTACAGGAATTGATACACGGACCAATCCATAAGCATTGATAAGATTGAGGTCTATCTTATCACCGTCAAACTCGATATTGCTAAAACGAATTTGAGACTTTTTAGCGATCATGTAAACATGCGCATTTTTAATTGCGCTTTGGATTTCGCTATCCTTTTTTGCCCAAGAAAAATCGTTAGTAGTTAGCGGACAACACACCAACTTTAAAGTCGTCGAAATGACGTTCATAACTCCTCAAAAATTTACCCATACACGACGCAAAACTTAAAATTTTTTTATCATTTTTACTAGGCTAAATATGTGCAAATAATTATTCTAAATATCTTACTTAGCTGTCAAAAAAAAGCACAATAAAATACAAAAAACATGCAATAATATGACATGTCAAAAATAGGCATTTTTTTGTGACAAGCATCACAAAAATGCGAAACGGGGCTAAAGAGATTTACGCGTACATTAGCTCGGCCAAATGCCGATAATTAAGATGACAAAAGTTGGCATTCAAGCAATAAAAAAAAATCATCCCCGTTCTGCGAGGATGACTATGATTTTTTATTTTCCGTCAGCCGGTTAGAGCGATATTATAGCACGCCTTTACTGCTCGGGACACCCTTCACATTACGCGAGGGAGCAACAGCCATTGCCACAGCACGCGCAAAAGCCTTGAAAATAGATTCCAAGCAGTGGTGATTGTCATTGCCGTAGAAAAGTTCCACATGCAGATTCATGCGGGCATTTTCGCAAAGGCTCTTGAAGAAATGTTCGAACATGCTAGCTTCAATTCCACCTGCGGTTGCTGCGGGCAGTTTAACATTCCACACAAAACCAATGCGGTTGCTAAAGTCGATGCAAACACGACTCAAAGCTTCGTCCATCGGAACAAAGTAAAAGCCGTAGCGTTCGATTCCTTTTTTGTCGCCAAGGCTTTCAACAAGAGCCTGCCCAAGCACAATGGCAATATCTTCCATGCTATGATGCATATCAACTTCAGTATCGCCCTTGCAAGTCAAATCAAGGTGGAATCCGCCGTGCACTTGGAACAAGTTAAGCATATGATCCAAGAAGCCCGAACCAGAACTGATACTGCCTCTAGAGGCATCATCCAAATTCAAGTAAAGCTGGATATCGGTTTCACCCGTCTTACGAGAAATCTTTGAAGAACGCATTTCAGCACCCCTTATTTAAGGACACGACCGTCATACACGCTAAAGCGCGCCACACGGCCAAACTTCGGCACAGGCACCGGCGTTTCGACGCCATTCAAATACATCTTGCCAATGGCACGCGGTTCGCCAATCACGATATACAATGTACCGCTTGCGGTATAAACAAGCTTGTTATCGACAGTAGCAATATTCGCTTCTTTCACGAATTCGTCATCGTCTTCGTCACGCTTGATGCCGACCCAAGAACGCATTTCGCCAGAACCTACCAGTTCAATTCTTGTACGGCCGTTATCCGAGACCGGGCCCGTGACTACCGCCGTATCTTTTTTGGAGGTCGAAGAAATAAAGATTGTTGCAGAAGCCGGGAGATTTTCAGCCTGTTTCACAGCCTTATCGACATCCGCTTGTGTCACTTTTTCGGATTTTTCATCTTTGATGGAATCCGCAGGAACAGCTTCGGCACCTTCAGGCATATCCTGATTCACTTCCGCAGATTCTTCAGTAGCGACCACCGCTGGAGGATTGACGTTTGATTCAACAGAAACCTTGTCTCTTGTCGCAAAATGAAGCGCCACAATGAAAAGAGCTACGATAACCACAATAGCAATCGGAACTGCCTTGCTACGCGGTTTACCTTCTTCTTCTGTCACAGGAGCGATATTTGTCATCGGTTCAGCATCGTGAACCGCAAAGCTAGAACCAACTTCTTCGCTGTACATTTTAAGGATAGCTTTCGTATCCAAGCCCAGCTTTGAACTTACAGAATTCAAATAGCTACGGACATAAGCTTCTACCGGCAACGATTTCCAATCGCTAGCTTCAATAAAGTGAAGCATCTTCACCGAGATTTTAGTGCGCTCGGAAAGATCTTCGATAGAAAGTCCCTGAGATTCACGAACGCGGGCCAAAAAATCACCAAGGCGTTCGTTTGGATTTTTCTCTTCCAACTGAATCATTTGCTATACCCTAACTTGTAAACCATCCAACATTTCCAGCGTACGTGCAACAGGCAATCCAACCACGTTGTAGTAGCAGCCTTTGATAGACTTGATCAGGCGCGCGCCATTCGTTTGAATGCCATAGGCACCAGCCTTATCCATCGGGTCTTTAGAATTTACATAATCTTTAAGCTCTTGTAAGGAACAGTTTCTAAAAATGACCTCTGTTTTCTCTTCGGATGCACAAAGGATTTCGCCGTTTCGCGCAATGGCGACACCGGTAATCACAAAATGCGAACGATTATTCAATTTGTTCAACATTTCGAGGGCATTTTCTTCGGATTTCGGCTTTCCGAGCGGCTCATTGTCCAAAAATACAAGCGTATCAAAGCCAAGTACGTAAGCATCGCGCTCTTGGCGCGAAACAGACAACGCCTTGATGCAAGCATTTTCGCGCGGGAAATCCATCGGATTTGTGCTTGTGGGCTTTTCATCTTCGCCCGAGACAACTACACGGAATTTGACGCCCAGTTGTTTTAAAATTTCAGAACGACGCGGAGAACCGCTAGCAAGAATGATTTCGTTATTCATTGGTTGTTGGTCTATGGTGATTAGTAAACAGTAGTTAGTGGTTAGGGATGTGATTAGTAGGAAGTAGTCGGTAGGAAGTAGGAAGTTATATAATTGCGGCGGAGCCGCCAAACTAATCCTGTCTACTGCCTACTGCTTACTGTCTACTTCTTTCGTCTTTGGACAAGTCCCAAATGCTAGGCTCAATCATGCCCAAGCAAGCTTGGTCGCGATATTCGCCGGACGCATTTGTCGTCTATAGCCGCGCAGCGGCGTTCTTTCGTCTAATTTAATCATAACTCTTCGTTTCGGTGCTACCAGCATTAAGCTTGATATCAGGCAAATCGCGAACATAAACAGAGAAGCTCCAACCCGCGGCAGGGCCTGTCGGCGTCCATGTAAAATCGAGCTGCCAGCAATGCAACACGCGCTTGAACGTAAACTCATGCGAGACGAACTTGCCTTCGTTATAATCGTAACGCGTGCTATAAGAAACATCCCAGTTGATTGTCGGTTGGAACGATGCCGAGATTCCTGTGGAATGCGATATGTTGTCCTTAAACAGGTTCTTAGCCACGCGCGTACTGCTGAACGAATAACGATAATCCAAGCTCAACGACCACTTGAGCATTTCGTATTTTTCCATCTGCGACGGAAGCCCGCCATTAAAAGTACCATTCCAATGGAAATTCTTGGAAAGTTCGTAACCCCAATACGTAAGCTCCGGGAACCGAACCTTGTTCGGATTCGATTCGAACTTGTGATAGAAGCTGTGGCGAGTATTAATTGTAAACATGTAATCCGGCAAAATTTGGAAGCCGAACGTCGATGAAATATCCGAGAAGTTGAGAGAATCCGCTGCAAAGTTGTACGAAAAATTATGTCTTGTCGTGAGCAAACGACGTGTACCGTACTGGTCTTCGACCGCCTTTGCCCTTTTCGAGGAATCGCCACGAGTCGTATCGACTTTTGCAGCCACCTTGAGATACTTGATGTCAAAATCGTTACTCAAGCTAAAGCCAATCGTCTGCTGCTTTTGCTGGTACGGGTATTGCCCAAGATACGGGTGCGGAGCAAATTTCTTGACGGTATCAATTTCAGGCGCGTACGTATAAGAAATGCTCGGAGAAAGCACATGGCGAATACCGGTAAACCGCCCGATTTCAGGAACCCAGATTCCGTAAAGTTTCGTATCGGCGGTCAAACTGTAATTGTGATTATACGCGACGTTACCAAAACTGCCTTCGTCAGGATTAAAGCTCACATAGCGTTTTCTCTTGTACAAAGAATCATTCGGATTACGCCAAGATGTACCCGTCCAATAGCCTGTAAAAGTCGCTCTCGGAGTAATGTTGATGACGTCAAAAAGTCGGCCAGAATAATCGAGTGTATAGGTACCCGTGTAACCCAAGTAATGCGCCGTTGTATCCTTGTTCTGCAACGTGTCGCGTTCGCGATGCGACTTGTAGTTAAAGCGGTTCGTAAAGCTGTAGTTGAACTTTTCAAGGAATGACTGGAACGAGCCGTCTTCGGCAGCAATTTCGCCTTCATCCAATTCAAAATTGAAAAGGTTTCCGCTCATGCGGTACTGGATATCGGGCAAGTCGCGTTCAAGCATGCCTGTCGTGAGGTTATGATTCTGGGAAATCTTGACCGTCAAGCTCTTGTTGTTACCGAATTTTCCTGAATAAGCAAGGGATGCATTTGCCTGTTGGTTCAAAATCGTACTCGATTCAAGCGAGTTGTTCTTGCGAATTCCCCTGTCACTCACAAAGGAGCCCTGGCCGCTCAACGTGTGCTTTGCATCGGGAGTCAAGTTCTGGTTGTGCGAAAATTCAATATCGTAGCCGCTGTTGCTAAAATCGAATTCTTCGAGGTAGCTCGTATAGCGCAAGTAACCGTCCAACAGATAACGTTTCTTATAGCGGACCTCGCCCATCAACGTCGAGCGTTCAAAACGCGCCTCGTCACCTTCGATTACGTCTGCAGAAATCGTTGCATCCCAGTAATCATTGGCCGCATAATAAAAGCCGATATTGCGCAAGTAATAGCCCTGCTTTTGGTCGCCACCGAACTTAGGCGTCAAAATACCGGACTTACGACCACTCTTGAGCGGAGCCACAATCATCGGGAGAACCGCCACAGGCACATCGGCAATATTCAACACCACCGGTCTTGCAGTAATCGTCTCCTTGGGCTTAACCACCATGCGGCGGCCATAAAAATAGAAGTGCTGGTGAGTCGTATCGTTACACGTGCTAAAGTCACCGCGGGCAATCTGGATTCGCGTATCCGGCAAACGGCGGACTTCCATGCCGTTCAACTGCTGGTTGTCCTGGAACGTTGTCGCGTAATAGACCTCACCTATTTTAGACTTGAGGTTGTACTTGAGACGCATGCCCGAAAGCGAAGGATTCTTGGTTTCGCGAAGCACTGGATTTCCGGACGCGGCCAAAATCTGGTTCTTTTGGTCCATCCAAATCGTGTCGGATTCAAGCGTTGCCGTACGGTACTTGAGCTGCGCCGACTTGTTCAAGTTGAACGTCGATGTTTCAACATCGTACACAAGATCGACCGCATGGTATTCAATCGTATCCACCCCGGTCGTATCATTCATCCAATCGACCTCGGTCGTGTCTTCTACAGGCTGCTCGCGTTCTTCAAGTTCAAAGCGAGTCATTTCCTCGCCGTAAGAGCAAGGAGCAAAGACCGCAGCGATTAGAAAAGCAAAAACGGCCCACAGATAACGATGGGTTTTGGACAAAATCACGGTTCCACAAGATAGAAAAAAAGAACGCTCCAAATATGAAGCGTTCCTTAAATTTTTGTTTAATGCGGAATATTACTTCAGCACTGCGTTGGCGCCGCTTACAGAACCATTGTGGTCAATGGAAATAACGTAGCGACCGCTCGGAAGCTGAGAGCCATTCCAATTAATGGTGTTCACGCCAGCAACAGCATTGTCAAGGCCAAGCTTTGCAACCTGTTCGCCATCGGCATTCATGATCGTTACAGCAACGCGGCCTTTAGACTTGACCGTGAACGAAAGAGCCTTGCGGTTGAACAGGCGGAGGCTAGCATCGCCCGAACGTACCGGAGTTGCCTTGGTGAACTTCGGAGCGGTCTGAACCTTTTCCACATAAACACCATTGACTTCGGCAGAAGCAATGGAAACATCGTTCTTGACGAGATTTCCGCGGCTGAGCACGGCAACGAACTGCTTGTCATTTTCAGTGGCGCTTGCATACGTTTCAAGTTCCTGAACGTTCACGCGTTCCTTATTGCCGTACCAGTTCTTGACAGCCTTGTTGTCCAAGTCCTTCACGGTAATCTGAGCGCGACGAATCACGGTAGAATACGTTTCGCCATTGCTCGTGTAAGTGATTTCAAGCGGTTTGTTGACCTGACCGCGGAGTTTTGCCTTCGAAAATTCAATGTTCTGGCCCTTGAGGCTTACACCATCAACAGCGGTAATAACATCACCAGCGCGGAGATTGGTTTCTGCAGCCGGAGTGCCCGGAATGACTTCGGCCACATGGACACCTTCGTTCACCTGATAAATGGTGATGCCAACGCCACCAAAGGATTCGTCAGCCATAAGCGGAGCCGTCATCATTGCGGCAATCAGAGAAGCCTTAACAAAACTATTCATAATAATCTCCTTAAATTTCTTCCATAATATATAATAAAAAGTTGTTATTTCAAACGGATTCAGGCCGAAATATACGGAATAAAACGGCAAAAACACCCTTCAATGCAACGGATGGGCACATAAGCGGTCTTTTTCGGCTAGTGCAAACCTACTCTTTAATGCAACGAATCGGCAAGTAATAATATACACTAGGTTCAACATAAGATATGAAAGCATGATAAAAATACATATGCTTAATATCTTTTGTACTATGGTCTCCATAAACCCAGTAATCAATCCCCCCTTCTCCCCACCCAAACAAACTCATTATTAACATAGATTATTACGATTAGTCTAAATCAAAAAAATATAGCTATTAAAATAAACGTTGTGAACAACACATTTTTATCAACAAAGAACGACATCAGATGCCAAAAGCTGCAAAGAGCAATAAAAACAATCCTCTTGACACACTGCACAAATGTATCTAAATTCTAGAAAAAGTAAAATACAAACGTTTCTGATGCAGACTCCTCTCCAAATATTAAAATCCGTTTTCGGCTACAATTCTTTCCGACCGCAACAAGAAGATATTATCAACCACATTATTTCACGGAAAGACGCGCTCGTACTAATGCCCACAGGTGGCGGCAAGTCACTTTGTTACCAAATTCCAGCACTGGTCTTTGAAGGAACAACGGTTGTCATTTCTCCGCTCATCTCGTTAATGAAAGACCAAGTCGATGCGCTCAACGCTAGCGGAATTGCAGCGGCAGCCCTCAACAGCACCAATTCCGAAGACGAGAACTTCGATATCCGAACACGTTCTCAATCTGGAGATTTGAAGATTCTATACATTTCGCCGGAGCGCCTGCAAAAAGAAATTCCTTGGTTGCAACGGATAAACATCCCCTTATTCGCCATCGATGAAGCACATTGCATATCGCAATGGGGCCACGACTTTCGCCCTGAATATACGCAACTCGGATGCTTGCACCAGAAGTTTCCGAAAGCAACCATCATGGCCTTAACGGCAACCGCAGACAAACTGACAAAAGAAGATATCATTCATCAGCTGGGATTAATTTCGCACAAAGTTTTTATCAGCTCGTTCGACAGGCCGAATTTGAGTCTAGATGTAAAGCGCGGCTATTCAGGACAAGAAAAAATTAAGGCTATTTTATCCATAATATCAAAACACAAAGGCGATTCTGGCATTGTTTATTGCCTATCGCGAAAGAACACCGAAAAAGTGGCCGAAGAATTATGCGGAAAAGGCATATTGGCTAGAGCGTACCATGCGGGTATGACCACCGAAGAACGCAACGCCGTCCAAGAAGATTTTATTAACGATAAAATTGATGTCGTTTGCGCCACAATCGCGTTCGGCATGGGAATCGACAAAAGCAACGTTCGCTATGTAATCCACTACAATCTCCCCAAGAGCATCGAAAGTTTTTATCAGGAAATTGGACGTGCAGGGCGCGATGGGCTAGCTTCAGAAACAGTACTGTTCTACAACTTTCAGGACATCATCACACTGCGCAATTTTGTCAACGAAAGCGGGCAAAAAGAAATCAATTCCGAAAAGCTCGACCGCATGCAGGAATACGCCGAATCGCTGATTTGCCGCCGTCGAATTTTGCTCAACTACTTTGGCGAAAGCAGCAACGGCAATTGCGGGAACTGCGACATTTGCCGAAAACCGCCCCAACGCTTTAACGGGACCATTCTCGTGCAAAAAGCGCTCTCGGCCATAAAGCGAACGGATGAAAAAATAGGGTTTTCGATGACCGCACAAATACTCAAAGGCTTTAGCAGCGAAGAGATTGTGCAAAACGGATACGACAAAATCAAAACATTCGGAGTCGGTGCAGGCACCACATTAAAACACTGGCACGATTACCTTTTGCAAATGCTGCATTTGGGGTATATCGAAATCGCCTACAACGAAGGGAACCACTTAAAAATCACGCCAAGCGGAAACGCCGTACTCTTCGGGAAAGAACGTGCCGAATTAGCCATTCCCGTTGAAAAAGAATCAGAAGCCACACATTCTACAAGAGTCAAAAGCAAACAAAAATTCAGTAGCAGAAGTTTTGTAGAAGAGCCCAATGCCAACGATGATTTATTTCAAGTTCTACGCAAAGTACGCAGGCAAATTGCCGAAGAAAACAACTGGCCCGCATACGTCGTACTTTCAGACAAGACCTTAAGAGAAATTGTTTCAACGCCTCCCCTATCCATCGACGACTTACACTACATTTATGGATTCGGCGAAAAGAAAATCGAATTGTTCGGTCAAAGATTCGTTGACGCCGTCCAAGAATATTTGAAGCAGTGAACGAGATTCATCCAAAAGCGCCCCAAAAATGCAGAATTTCAGAGACAAACCTCCCGCTAAGTCACTGAAATTCCGAGATTCGATGCACAAAAATATTGCAAAGTAGCATTTAGACGTGCTAAAATATATTGAAAAGTTGGGTTTTTAGGGTCAAAATTATATTGAAAAGTAGCATTTTCTATCGCCAAACCATATTGAAAAGTGTAATTTTAGAAATAGAAAACATATTGAAAAGTAGTAAAAGTAACGAATTTCGTAAAAAAAAGGCAATTTTATGCTTTACCGAAAAATACAAGAACGGATAGATGAATATTTTTCCAACGGCTCCAACAAGGTGCTGATTATCGACGGCGCCCGCCAAATTGGAAAATCGTACATAATTCGCTATATGGGGCAAAAGCATTTCCACAACTACATCGAACTGAATCTTCTGGAAGATTCCCTCAACAAACGACTTTTTTCAGACATACAAAATACCGAAGATTTCTATCTGCGACTAAGCATGTTCGCCGGTGACAAGATGGGCGAAAAGAAAAAAACGCTGATTTTCTTAGACGAAATCCAGGAATGCCCGCGCCTGCTAACTTTGCTCAAGTTTTTAAAACAAGAGGACCGATTTACATACATCGCCAGCGGCTCTCTCCTCGGAGTAGCCTTATCAAAAACATCCTCCATCCCCATGGGAAGCATCGAAACAGTACACATGTATCCGCTGGATTTCGAGGAATTTCTACTTGCAAATGGGTTCAACGAATTTGCCATCCAAGGCTTAAAAAACAGATTTTTGAACAAGCAAAGTTTGGACGGTGCCATGCACGAAAAGGTGATGAACCTCTTCAAAAAATTTCTGCTAGTCGGGGGAATGCCTGATGCAGTAAACATGTTTATTCAAGAGAAAAATATCGTCAAAATTCGAAAGATCCAAGACGATATTCGCAACTTTTACGCCGCAGACGCAAGCAAATACGATAACAAGAACAAATTGAAAATCCGCAAAATTTACGATCTTATTCCATCAATGATGGAAAACAAGAAAAAGCGGATTATCGCCAACAAAATTGAATCTAAAAAAGTCAAACTCGATAAATACGAGGACGAATTTGAATACTTGACCAGCGCAGGCGTAGCACTAGAAGTTTCTGCAATTACGGATGTCAAATTTCCATTAGTACAATCCCCCACAAAGAATTTATTGAAACTCTATCTCAACGATGTTGGAATTTTGACCGGAATTCTTTACGGGAACAACATCAACGCCGTAATGAGCGACATTCCGAGTATAAACCTCGGCGCCGTTTACGAAACCGTGGTTGCAAGCGAATTAAATGCACATGGCAAAAAACTGTATTACTATGACAACCGCCTAAAAGGCGAAGTCGATTTTTTGATTGATGATTACGATGCCCTGACAGTCATTCCTATTGAAGTCAAGTCCGGACGAGATTTCACCATCCACAGCGCACTCAACAATTTGCAAAAAACAGGCTGCGTCCAAATGGGAATTGTACTTTCAAACAGCCCTGAAATTATGCAGAAGGGAAATACTTTGTATTTGCCCGTGTACTATGCGATGTTTTTGTAGCCAATACCATTTTTTCAAGGATAATCAAAATTATCAGTCATACTAAATTACCCCTTTATAAATTTTCCCATTTCAATACAGGATATCCATCATTTAAGCCAGAATCATAAATAAAATCATCACCAAGTAGTTCGGCAAAATTTTGAGATTTCATTTCATCAGCTGTTTTGGGTGTGGCCACTCCGCCTCCATTATTTTGTCCAAATGGTTCTTGATCGCCCTGTTTTAGATAATAGTAATCAGCCATCGTTGTATTGTAGTTATAGCCAATCATCAAACCAACGAGGGAATCACCATCAACTTTACCGGTACTGTAAACGGAACTCGTTACACCTTCTTCATTGAATCCAACTATTCCACCTACATAATTTTTCCCGCTAATATTTCCTCTATTATATGCTGCGGTTGTTTTCGTATAGGACATCGAACTAACAATACCACCTGTTCCGCCTTCACCAGAAACATCCCCTTTATTTACCAAATTAGAAATCGTGCCATAACAAACTTCACCAACAATTCCACCTACATAACGATATCCGTCAACATTTCCTTTATTATACGCATTCTGTATAGTCCCACAATACCAAGCAGATATCCCCTTTGGACAAGAATACGAAGAAGTATTGTTACTACGAATAACAGAAAGCGAGCCACCACAATGTCCAGAAACTCCACCCACAAAATGTTTTCCTGTAACTAATCCAAAATTCTTTAAATTACGAACATCATTATTTTTAGTAGATCCGATTCCACCAAAAACGCCACCAACATAGCTATACCCTTCTACAGAAGCATAATTTTCTACACCATCAACAGTCACATAAGTAGCACAGCCCGCGACACCACCGACATTACTTTTTCCTGAAATAAAACCTCTATTTTTTGCATTTTTTATAATTGAATTATTATTTAAGGAATTTTTATATGTAGATCTTCCAATTACACCACCAATACAATCTTCCGTACCTAAAATACTCGCAAAATTATTAACGTCCATCACCGTTCCAATATTATCACCAACCACGCCTGCAGTATACTTACCGCCACTTACCCAAGAATCGGCCACAGTCACATTCTGCACAGTTCCGCTGACATTTCCAAACAATCCATTGTGCGTACTAGTCGTGTTGATGAACATTCCGCTAACAGTATGTCCATCACCATCAAACGTACCCGTAAAAGCCACACTTGAATTTCCAATTGGCGTCCATTTGTGGAGTTTTGTAGAATCAGCAACTAAAGCCCCCTTATCGTCAATGATTTTTCCCTTATTCAAAATAATGTCGGCACCCAGCTTAAAATACTTGCCTTGATAATCAGCGTCACTAGCACCTATTGCAAACGACAATTTTGCCAGTTGCTCCGCCGTCAAAATGATATACGGACTAAGTTTAGTCCCAGCACCGCATGCAAACTTTTTCGCAGTCGTTCCATCCCACGGACTTCCAGCCTCACCAACACATTCATCTTGCTTTTTTGAAGAGCTACTAGATTCATTTGCGAAGCTAGAACTTTTTTCACTTTCTTTACTGCTTGAGCTTTTATCAACAGCTTTACTGCTTGAACTCTTATCAACGGATTTGCTACTCGAACTTGGGTCAACTTTTTTACTGCTAGAACTGTTTTTATTCGATTTGCTACTAGAGCTTTTAGAAGTTTCTTTTGCACTCGACTTATCATCATTAGTCTTGCTGCTAGAACAAGACTGCTCTTTACTAGAACTACTTTCCGCAAAGATTTCATCATCAGATGAAGCAGAAGTCGTTTGCGAGCAAGCGGCAAACATAAGAGCGATTCCAAAAGACAAAAAATAACGAATATGCATATTAAGCTCCATAACAGTCTCTCTCGTAAAGATATACTTTACCATAAAGCAAAGCAACTTTTCACGACAAAAAAACGCTCCAAAAAAAGAGCGTTTCATGCATTCTACAGCATGGATTCCATCCCAATGGCTGAATCGAGAAATAAAGGATCCTCGCTTAAGCGAGGATGACAGCTTCGAGAATGGCAGCTACGCCCTTCGCTCAAGACGACATGTTATAAGACGGCGCAGAAATTATTCGGTCAATTCGCGGGATTCTTCGTAAGAGGGGCGATCGTCTTCGTAGTCCTTGATGCTCTTGTCGCCAGGAACAACAATAAGGCCAAGCGTCACAGGTTCACCTTTCAAGTTGATGTAAGCTTCCAAATAAAGCGTCGTAGAGAGGCGAATTAGGCGCAAGTCCATCATCGTGCCACCCTTGTGGATGCTCATCGGATTGCGATTGAAGAAAAGGAACTTTTTGTTGATGTATTCAAAGCGGTCATTTTCGTAGTTGATAGACCATTCGGTATCGCCATCATTTTCTTGGCGGTAGGTGCAACGGTCATTATCAATATCGCATTCGAAGCTTGCGCTTTCTTGATAGCGTTTATTCCATTCACGGCTGAAAGCGCATGACTGCACGCGAGAACCGCCATTGCGGTGCTTGTTCAACTGGTCATTGATGACAACGTAGTCCATCTTCAAGTTCTTGACTTGATTATAGACATTCATGAGGATGATGTAGGCCTCGATATCCTTGGGGCATTTGCCCGTGAGGTTTACGTCTTCGTGAGCCTTCAAGAGAGTTTGTTGCAAGTCAATATCAATAGCATCCGGAATTTCGCTCTTCTTGATTTTATCAAGAACTTCCTTGGGCGGGACACGTACGATTTTGTCACCTTTCTTGATAGCATAACCAAGCTGGTCGCGAACATAGTCCAAGCACTGTTGCACGTGAATATGCACGGTATTCGAGCCTGCCGAAACGAAGTCCGCACCGATGCGCACGTTCCATTCATCAGCAGTATTTTTTGCATCCTTATCGAGTTCGCAGAACGGGTCTTCGCGAGTACCATCCACAAAAATCAAGCTGACGTGGAGCTTTGTCACGAGAGATTCTTCTTTGTTGATGGCGCTACCCAAGCTCCAAAAATTCGGATTCAGACGGAGCACTTCGGCAAAAGCCTTGTCACCATCGAACGCCGGCAAAAGCGAATCGTTACGAGCATTTTTCTCTTGCAAAAGTTCAGAATAAGACGTTTTAACATCCATGTTGTTAAACGAATTACGGGCAACGGCAGAAAACGCCGATGTAGCCATAAACGAACACAAGAAAGCGATCGAAATACGCCATTTAGAAAACATTTCCTCTCTCCTATTTTTTAACAATCTTTTTTACAGCAAAATTGAGCAGATACAGGACAACTCCGCCAGCAATAATCGTAGGCCCTACAACAAAATTGAACTGGCACGCGACCAAGAGTCCAAGCACCACAAGCACAAGCGAAACCAGAACTGAAATCACCATCATCTGGAGCAAGTTCTTGGCATAGCATTCAGCGATATACGCAGGAATTGTCAAAAGCGCAATTACAAGAATCATGCCCACCGCCTGCACCGCAATTACAACCGTAAGTGCAATCAGCGCAATCAAAAGCATGTAATAGTTCAGCACAGGAATGCCGCGGACACGCGCAAATTCCGGATCATACGAAATCGACAGAAAGTTACGGTAACAAATGGAAACAGAAGCCAAAATGAATACAAGCAACGCGCCCATCCACCAAAGTAGTTCTGTCGGCACGGTCAAAAGGCTACCGAACAAAAAGCTCATCATTTCGCCACTGTAGCCCGGCGTTAAATCCGTGAGAATCACGCCAAGCGCCATGCCCGCAGCCCAGATAATCCCGATAAAAGTATCGGCATGTTTGCGGTCGCGCCAAGTGAGCGAGCCCATAAGCATCGCGCAAGCCAAAGCAAAACCAAGCGCACCAAGCATCGGCGAAAAACCAATAAAGCACGCAAGACCAACTCCACCAAACGAAGCATGAGCCACACCGCCCGAAAGCGAGACGAGGCGGTTCACGACGACGTACGTTCCCATCACGCCGCAAGCAATGGCCACAAGCACCGCTGCAATCAGGGCGTTCTGCATAAAATCCATGGAAAGTAAGTCGAGCATGGTTAGGTAATAGGTTGTAGGTTTTAGGGATTGGAGATTAGTTTCTCTCTTAAATTTAGTAAATGCGGGATGTGAAAATCCACCCAATCGGGCGCTTGTATGTTCGGATTCACAAGAACAGTCGTCCATCCGCGTTCATGAGCGGGTTCCAAATTGCGGAGCGAGTCTTCAAGCAACACAATTTGAGATTTATCCTTAGCATCTTTATCCAAAACGTCTCGCGCTACAAGCCAGTTTTCAATCTTTTCGTATGCGCTGACATGCGGTTTTCCTTCCCAATCCATTAGCTTGAGGTCGAAAACATCTTCAATCGCAGGCGCAATTTCCATGCGGGCCATGCCAGCGCGGCTCCAGTCCCCTCGCCCATTCGTAAACACAAAGCGGTGTCCCACAAGAGACATCAGCAGAGCAAACTTTTCAGGCGATACTTTCGGGTAAACTAAGTACTCCGGTTCATGGATAAAGTCAAAAAAATCGTCAGGCGCCGTTCCATTCATCGCCATGAGTCCCGAAAGCGTTGTGCCAAAACGATGCAGATAATCCTTGCGGATTTCCGTTGCACTTTCGAACGTCCCGCCCACGGTCTTTTGGACAAACTCAGCAATGCGATGGTCCAATGAATTTAAAACAAAACGTTCCTCTTCGCCGTAAAGCGTGAGGTCGTAATCGAACAACCAAATTTTCGAAGCGTCGTTTTTGATGCCGATATCCAGCGCACTCACTTCGCAACACCCCTGAAAACTTTTAGTAGCCCATTGCAAGGCCGCCAATTTGGCGAGCCAAATACGTGGCATAATTATCCGTCATGCCACTCACAAAGTCAAGCACCTGGTGGTAGGCTTCGGCAGTCGTGACACTCTGCCCAATTTTTGCTTGCCCGATAAGGCGTACAATTCTGTTTGCACGGTACGAGTTGCGACCGTTTTGACGATAATCGTAAACACCGTTGATAAACGCATCGAGCACAGTACTAAGCGTCGTGTAGCTACCGACTTCAAGCTCCGTCTTGCGACGGTCGGGGTAAATGCGTTCTACACCCAAGCGCTTTGCAATGCGGATGCCTTCCATCGTATCAGAACGGGAAAGGTCAATCAAATGCTTGTCGAGCGTCCCTTCCATAATGCGGTCGTAATGCTTCACAAAAAGCACCGCCACGTCATCAATCAAATTCTGGATAGCACGTCCACGAATGCTGCTGAGGAAGTCTCTGAAGTTTTGGCCGTTTTCTTCGAACTCGCGGTCGATATCTACGTCCGGACCGCACAAGAAACTGAACATGTTGCGCACATCGCCAAACGTCAAGATGCCAAGTTCAATCGCATCTTCGACATCGAGAATCGAATAGCAAATATCATCAGCCGCTTCCATCAAGTACACCAGCGGATGGCGAGCCCACACACCGTTTTCAATTTCAGGGATGCCAAGAATTTCAGCCGTTTCGCGATAAAGTTCTGCTTCGGTGCGGAACAAGCTCGTCGGACAACCGTAAAAAGCAAGTCGTGGGTACTTGATCATCGAGCCTATCGTTGCGTACGTGAGACGCATGCCACCATCAAGAAAGTGATATTCCAATTTGCTCAAAATGCGGTGGCCTTGTGCATTACCATCAAAATTTTCGAAGTCCGCAATTTCCTTGTCGCTCATTTCGGACATCGGCGCAGAATGGCGATTCTTGCGGAACCATTCACGGATAGCGGCTTCGCCCGCATGACCAAACGGCGGATTTCCAATATCATGAGCAAGGCATGCCGACTGCACAATCGTTCCAAACTGGTATTCGTTCACGTACTTCGGCAAATGCTTTTTAATCAGATGATACACCGTAATAGCAAGGCTACGGCCCACGCTCGAAACTTCGAGGCTGTGCGTGAGGCGGCTGTGAACGTGGTCATTCACCGAGAACGGGTGAACTTGAGTCTTGCGGCCTAAGCGACGAAATGCGGTAGAAAAAACGATGCGGTCGTAATCGCGATGGAAGTCAGAACGGTTCGGGTCCGGATCGGCCGGGTGACCGTAACGCGTTGCAGAAAGAAGCGTATCCCATTGTAGCATGCTATAAATATAGAAATAGCGTCTTCGACGCAGTTGGCAGAACTTAGAACTTAGTAGGCAGAACTTAGGATGAGCCAGCTTCGACCGAGACGAACTTACGGTTATCGAGTTTCTGTTCGCCATCAAAACGGTAAGCAACGAGGCGCCCGTCACCGCGGTAGCCTGCAACGCTGTAATCCAAGCAGCAAACGTTATCACGAATAAGTTCAGGGAGCCCTGTCAGCCAATAATGTCCAAAGAAAACAGGACGTTCATTTTCGCCATAGAAATCGCGAGTCTGGATTTCAAGCGGCACCTCAAGCGGAGGCAATTCCACGCCCGGCTGGAAACTGAGTTCCTGCAAGTTGACATTCTTCGGATTAATCCACCAACGGATTCGCGTACGCTTACGGAGTACACCTTCAGCATCGCGGAACGTCACGCCCTCCGGCAAATCCAATTCCGGTCCCTTTAAGAACAAACTTATCGGCCAATACAGCGAATCGTCGTATTCGTCATTTTTGTCGTTCGCACGAGCAATCAGCTCATCGAAATTGCCATCCATAAAAGAATGGACGCCTTCAGCTTTAAGCACTTCGGCACATTTCACGTCAAAGCAGGCGTGCTGCGCACGGAACAAGTCCGTTTCCAAGTAAAACGGGAGCGTTTTGAGGAAATCGAGCATTTCCTGAAATTCCGCTTTGCGCCCGCGATAGCTTTCAACGGTCTTCACATGAATCGCTACTTTGTTAAAAGTATGTTCACGCAAATAGCCGCCATGAATTGCTTTTACAGGTCGCCCGCCGGCACCATTCTCTTGCCAAAAGCTAAGCGCATTGAATTCATGATTGCCCATCAACGCAACAGCAGAACCCGCATCGCGCATGGCACGCACAAGATTTACGGTTTCACGAGCTTGACTTCCACGGTCGATATAATCGCCTAAAAAGACAACCGTTCGAGCATTGCCCGGATAGCGATAAGCGCCATTCCGCTCTTCATAGCCTAACTTTTTAAGGAGCACCACGAGTTCATCGTAGTGCCCATGAATATCGCCTATGAAGTCAATCGATGCATTCATTAAACAGCAATCGGAGCCTTGATGGTCGGCCACGGATCGTAATTCACAAGTTCAAAATCTTCGAACTTGAATTCGAACAAATCCTTGACATCCGGATTCATCTTCATCGTCGGGAGTGCACGCGGCGTGCGCGAAAGCTGTTCACGAGCCTGATCAAAGTGGTTGCTATACAAATGCAAATCACCAAAAGTATGGACAAATTCACCCGCTTCGTAACCGCAGACCTGAGCAAGCATCATCGTCAACAGCGAGTACGATGCAATGTTGAACGGCACGCCGAGGAACATGTCGGCACTGCGCTGGTAAAGCTGGCAGCTGAGCTTGCGCTTACCACTAGCGCCAACACCGCCCACGTAGAACTGGAACAGGCAATGGCACGGCGGCAAAGCCATCTTGTCCACTTCGGCAACGTTCCAGGCACATACCAAGTGACGGCGGGAATCCGGATTGTTCTTGAGGCTATTAATCAAATTCGCAATTTGGTCAATGTGTCCGCCATCCGGAGTCGGCCAAGAGCGCCACTGGTGGCCATAGACCGGGCCCAGGTCGCCATTTTCATCGGCCCATTCGTCCCAAATCGTAACCTTGTTATCGTGCAGATACTTGATGTTCGTATCGCCCTTCAAGAACCACAGCAGTTCGTGAATGATACTGCGCAAGTGGAGTTTCTTAGTCGTGAGGCACGGGAAGCCCTTGGAAAGGTCAAAGCGAGTCTGGCGGCCAAATACAGAACGGGTGCCAGTGCCAGTGCGGTCGGAACGATCCACACCGTTATCGATAATATCTTGAAGAAGATCTAAATATTGCTGCATATTGTAATTATATAAAAGTAGGCAGTAGGCAGTAGACAGTAGACAGTGGTTATTCCGCAGAAAACAGTCTTCCAAGAGAGCTATCATCCTCGAACGAAGTGAGGGGATCCATTATTTCTAGCATTTACATTTGCGGTGGAATCTAACACAATAAAAAATGACTGGATTCTTCGTCCTACGTCCTCAGAATGACGTCAATACTTTTTTCAAGCCGAAGCGACATCGTCGCTTCCAAACACTTCCACGCGCTTGTACTGCTTGGCAACTTTGCCTTCGACTTCGGCTGCGTTTTGTAGCAAGAGTTTGTTCAAAGCCTGCAAAATCAAGTCCTGCGTGTGCTTGGGCACGGGCTTCTTGCCGAGGCGCGCCTTTTGCACCATCTTATGGTTCAAGTTCACAGGGAGCATTTCAACGAGGTCGTGATTGCTAAAGTTATTCGCAGTGAGAATTTCATCAAGTTTTGTCATATGTGATAATTTAGCAATTAATAACGGCGACCCCGGCATGCTTCGACTTTGCTCAGCACAGGCTCCGGCCGGGATGACAAAATGGCAACGTAGTTGCGATTATAAGAAAAGCCCCGAGCTTAACGCTCGGGGCTTTGTTTGAGACTCTAAAAGGTATTAGTCACCAACGTAGTTGCTTTCGCACTTCATACCGTCATTTTCCGGTGTGACGAAGTGCATTTCAATACGACGGTTCATTTCGCGACCTTCTGCCGTGGAGTTATCGTCAACCGGGCAGGTAGAGCCGAGACCAACAGCCTTGATACGGTTCTTGGCAACGCCGAACTTCGTGAGCTGCTTCATAACTGCCTTAGCGCGGCGGTCAGAGAGCTTGAGGTTCTTCTTAGCCTTACCGCGGTTATCGGTATGACCCTGGATCACAATCTTGAGATCCTTATAGGCTTCGTCTTCCTTGAGCTTCTGAGCGATACCCTTAAGGATTCTCTTAGCGTTAGCGTTGACAGTAGCAGAACCGCTCTTGAAGGAGATACCTTCGAGCTTTTCTACCTTCTTCTTCGGGCAGCCGAAGCCATCGTCGCCAGCTTCATTCGGGCAGCGATCAAGGCCAGCGCAGACACCTTCGAAGAGGTTGAACATATTTCTTTCCGTGACCCAAGCATCGCAGACGCCGTCCTTGTCAAGGTCCGGATCCGGGAGCGGGCAACCATCGTTTGCAGCGACACCGTGTTCGAGCGGGCACTTGTCGAGACCCTTACATGCCTTGGAGATGAACCATTCCTTAGCAACAGATTCGTCTTCAGCAGCCTTTTCGAAGTAGTAGCCGAGCTTCTTCTGAACAACCCATTCATCGCAGATGCCGTCACCGTCGCTGTCCGGATCATCCCACGGGCAGCCCTTATTGCCGGCAGCACCAGCTTCACCCGGACACATGTCGTAGCCCTTGCAGACGCCGGCATACTGGTCAAGCTTGTTCTTGTCGGTAACCCACGGAGAGCAGAGACCGTCGCCATCCGGGTCCGGATTGTCTTCCGGGCAGCCGTTGTTGACGAGCGTACCAGCTTCAGCTGGGCACTGGTCGATGCCTTCACAAATTTCCTTGAACTGGTCAAGCTGACCCTTCTGGCTTACCCAAGAATCGCAGACGCCATCCTTATCCGGGTCCGGATCATCAGACGGGCAACCATTGGAGTTGTTACCCTTTTCGGTCGGGCACTGGTCAATACCTTCGCAAACATTGCGGAATTCGTCAAGCATACCCTTTTCAGAAACCCAAGCATCGCAGATACCATCTTCGTCGCTATCCGGGTTACCCATCGGGCAGCCGCCGTTCAAACGATGACCATAGTCATCCGGGCAGCGGTCGTCAGCATCAGCCACGCCGTCACCATCGCGGTCCTGCGGAGCGAGGAAGCCAGACCATGTAAGACCACCAAACAAAGCAATCTGCGGGTTCACGCGAGTCTTGGTCGTAGCGACACCCGTCTTGAGCTGGCCGTCAGAAGTAAATGCAGAACCGGTAGGATCAGCCCCTGCAAATGCTGCTGCCTGGTTCATGTTTTCTTCGTTGTGCATAACGCGGGCAAAGTGAACCATGTTGTCATTGCCAACATAAACAGATGCACCGAGCTGGATGTCAAGACCGATCGGCAAGTGGAACACGGCACCACCCGTGACCTGCTTCATGTCGAGCTTTTCAGGAATCGGAGCACCATCAGACTTCTTGTTCCATACGAAGTCTTCGGTCTGGATATCCATGTAGAATTCACCGAAGAACGAGAGGAAGTCAAGAACGTAGAATTCGAGAGCAGCGCTTGCAAACGGGAAGGACAAATAAGCCTTGTCCATGGACAAGCGGTAACCACCGTTGATATGAACGAGGAGCGGCATGATGTCGGCCTTGGTGAGGTCAAACGTCAAAGCGGCACCGACCGTGAATACAGACTTTGCCGAGCCATACGGATAAGCCATGCCAGTTTCTTTCTGGAAGTATTCCGGTTCACGAACCCAGATACCCTGCTTGGTATTCTTGGAAGTCTTGAAAGAATATCTGAAGAATGCAGCGAAGTCAACAGGCACGTCTGCCGGAATCGGAGCACGAGCCTTCAAGCTAGCCGTAACGTTACCAACGTAACCTACATTCGTACCAGAAATAGGTGCGCCATTGCACTGACCAGCATCAACTTCAGCAGGACTGCAAGCGGTATTGCCGTTGAACTTGTCATAGAAGACCGGCAACGTTACACCGATATCAAAATAATCCAACAGACCAATAGCAAGGCCAACGTAAGCACTGATACCGTTAAACTGTGCAACATCAGCTCTCTGATTCGTGTACTTATTTTCCACGGCATAACCGTAACCGCTTTCCGGATCAGCCTTGAACATGCTGTTGCCAAAAGCGTAGTCACCCAATGCCGTAAAGACAAGTTTCGAATGACCAAGAGACTGAGCTGACTGTGTCTTATTGACACCGACGAAGCCCGTCTTGTTAATCGTATTGGCATGACCAGCATAAGCGGAAGCCGCTAGAGCCAATGCCAATCCCATTGCTACTCGTTTCATAGAGTCTCCTTGTTTTAACGAACCCACGATTAGGAAGGGTCTTTATAGTAATGTTTAACAGAAATATAACTCTTTAAAAAAAAGTCCGCACTTTTTGTAGTTCGATTTAATTGATAAATAATACATACAATCATCAACAGCACCATTTATGTAGATTTTTTTACAAGAATTTACTTAAAAAACGTACTTTCAAAGAGTTCCGGACAACATCTACACAAACTTGTAAACCCAGTTTTACCAATGATGATGTGGTCAAGAACTGGTATTTGCAAAATTTTACCGGAAGCACAAAGCAAGCGCGTAATCGACATGTCTTCTGAACTCGGTTCCAGCGATCCCGAGGGATGATTATGGACAAATATCACTGAAACAGCCCTATCTTCGATGGCTAAAGCAAATGCTTCACGCGGATGGACAGGAGTCTGGTTTACAAGTCCGGTCGTAAGCTCATGCACACGAATAATGTAATTTGCAGAATTTAAGGAAATAACAACAAGATGTTCCTGCGGCTCATACTTCATGTAAGCCACTCGTGAAAGCACATCTTCGGGAGCAGAAACAGGAATCGCTTTGTCACTCAAAATAAAGCGTCCAGAAAGTTCTAGACAAGCTAAAATTTGCGCCGCTTTAACTTTTCCAAGTCCACGAATTGACTTCAATCGATCCAACGTCGGGATTGAAGTTTCAGTCGATAAAAAGTCCGACAACCGCTTCGACAATTCGAAAACACTGCATTCGTGACTGCCGCTCCCCAAAATTATAGCCAACAGTTCTTCGTTGCTCAAGGCACTGACACCCACATTTTCCATTTTTTCACGAGGCATCAAATTAAATTCGGGCCGAGCAAAGAGAGCCACCTGATTATGATTCATTTTTTCTCCTGATAAAGTGTCTACTATATAACACGCTTTTTTCAGGAAAATTTTTCACTTTTTTATAAAAAAAAGCGGGTTTTCACCCGCCGTTTTTTTACTATGAAATCAAGCACTAAAAGAACACGTTGAATACGAGCTGAATAGAGAACAAGCTAGATTCGTTTTCAACAACCTTTGCTACGTGCATTTTTTTGTTTCGAGAACCTTCTTGGACATCAAGAGCATAAATGTCCTTGTCGTGATCTTCGATTCCCCTGAGATCCCAAATAAGGCGGAGTCCCAAATCACATTCTAAGCCGCCGCTACGGAAAGAGGTGCCAAGACCACCGACAACGGACGGAATAAACGTCTTGATTTTCCATTCATCATCAGCATCAAGCGTAAGATCTTGTTCCTTACCATTTTCATCGATGTACTTAATCTTAGAGCCATCCGGATAGGTATATTCGTATTCATGGTCCGTATCAATATTGAATGCAAGGCGGATACCACCTTCCAAATACACAAACGAAGTCTGCAAGCGCAACATGAGCGGGATATTGATATTGTAAAGAGTACGTGAGTCATTTACCTTGTACTCACCCCAATAATCATCATAGCCACCAGCGCCCTTAAATTCTTCAGTAAGATAAGTCATCCCAAAATTTATTTCAGGAACAAACAAGAGAATTGGATTCAAATGATACTTGAAAGCAAGACCAAGATCGACAGATGCGCCAACCCATTCATTGTCGCCATACTGACTTATGAAATCTTTATCGGTCGGATAATTGGCCATAAATGAAAAACCCGCACCAAGGTGGATACCGAGACGCGAACGTGGACGCTGGCTATTGCTGCTACCACTGTTCGAGCTGCCATAAGACGAGGAACGGGCTTCTTCAAAACTCTTATATTCCGGTTCACCGTATGCCGGAAGCTTATTGCCATAACCATCGTCAACGGTACCTTCAGTCCTTGCGGCCGGGATATCGTTACCGTAGCCATCATCTTCGGCAAAGGCATTTACGCTAAGACACATCATAGCGATAGCAGAGGCAATCATAAGCTTTTTCATTTTTTCTCCTTAGAATAACATCAAATGTTATTTAATCGGTTACATTTGTGGGTTAAAATACAAAAACATCGAACAACATTTCTAATAATTTTAAAAAAAATTTTAAAAATGTTTCTTTTTCCTAAAATTTGCCGAAATTTGCTCAAAATCAGCAAGTTTGGATGTATTATGTTTCTGAGAATCTTTTCAGGAACGAGCTCAAGCGCTTGTTCTGGGACTGTTTGAATACAAAATCCGGAGTTCCCTGTTCCACAACCACACCTTGATCCATGAAAATGACCTGGTTAGCGACATCGCGAGCAAACGCCATTTCGTGAGTCACAATAACCATCGTCATGCGATCTTCGGCGAGTTGTCTGATAATCTTCAAGACTTCTCCCGTGAGTTCCGGGTCCAGCGCACTCGTTGGCTCATCAAAGAACAGAATCTTAGGCTTTAACGCCAGCGCACGCGCAATCGACACGCGCTGTTGCTGACCGCCACTGAGCTCGCACGGGTAAGATTTTTCCTTGCCTTCAAGCCCCATCTGCTTGAGCAAACAAAGGCCAAGCTCACGAGCCGCTTCGCGATTTTCACCAAGCACGCGAATCGGGGCTAGCGTCAAGTTCTGGAGCACGGTCAAATGCGGGAACAAGTTGAAGTTCTGGAAAACGAGGCCTGTCGAAAGGCGGATGTCGCGAAGCACCTTTGATGGAGCGTATTTTACCGGCTCGTTTGGGGCCGACACAACCATGTCCTTGCCGTCAACACGCACAGCACCCGCTTCGAATGTTTCGAGCTGCGTCAAGCAACGGAGGAGCGTACTTTTGCCAGAACCAGACGGGCCAATAATCGAAAGCACCTCGCCCGCATTGAGATTGAACGAAATATCCTTGAGAACCTGCAAATCGCCAAAGGATTTTTTCAAATGCTTAACTTCAAGAATCGGAGAAGCCTTATCCTGAGACACGTCTTTTGCGATTACAGACTGATCGGTTGCAAAATCCAAGCCACACCTCACTTGTAGTAATTCAATTTACGTTCAATGTAAGCAAAGACCATGCTCAAAAGCAGGTTAGCAACATAGTAGAACACACCCGCCACAAATAGCGGATAAATGCTCGCATAAGCAGCCTGTTGCTTTTTCGCAAGCGCAAAAAGTTCCGTCACGGCAATCACTTGCGCCAAGGAAGTGTCCTTCACAAGCGTAATGACTTCGTTTGCACTGGCCGGCACAACGCGCTTGACAACTTGAGGAAGAATAATGCGATAGAACGTCTGGCCACGAGTGAGGCCCAACATGTAAGCGGCTTCATACTGGCCCTTGGGAATTGATTGAATCCCGCCACGGAAAATTTCGGCAAAGTAGGCCGCATAGTTTATCGAAAAAGCGACAATCACCGCCGGGAATCGTTCAAACGAGAAATCTACTCCCGCATATTCGCTCAAGTAATACGAACCGAAGTAAATCGCCACAATCTGGAGCAAGAGCGGAGTGCCTCGCATCACCGAGATGTAGAACGATACCGGGTAACGCACAATGCGGTAACGGCTCATCTTGAGAACCGCCACAAGCAAGCCAAGCGGAATCGAGAACAGGAGCGTCAGCACGAAAATTGCGAGCGTTGTACAAAATCCGCCCCAGAGAATAGGGAGTAAATTGCTCAAGTCAGACATAGAACTGCGCGCCGACCGTTACTTGCCAAACCACTTGGCAGAGATTTCAGCGAACTTGCCGTCTTTTTTCATTGCATCAAGAACATTGTTCACAGAGTCACGGAGTGCCTGATCCTTTTTGCGGAAGCCTACAGCGTAGACTTCATCAGAGAGACCTTCTTCCAAGACGATGTACGGCTTTGCGTTCGTGACGATCCAGTACTTCGCAACAATTTCATCGAGGAACACGGCATCGACACCGCCCTTGTCCAAATCCATGAGAGCGGTCTGGTTATCGTCAAACGGAACGATTTCCTTGGCGGCCTTACCAGCTTCGGAAGCATCAAGCAACTTCTGTGCAGTGGAGCCGTTCTGCACGGCAATTTTCTTGCCGGCGAGGGCCGCAAGCGATGCGAGGGACTTGTCCTTCACGGTGAAAATCATGCGGTTCTGGAGATACGGTTCGCTCAAGTTCATCGCCTTCGCGCGTGCCGGGTCAACGCTCATGCCGTTCCAAATGCAGTCAATCTTGCCCGTGTTCAGTTCCTGTTCCTTTGCATCCCAGGAAATCGGCTGGGTCTTAAGCTTGATGCCGAGACGAGCGCAAACTTCAGTTGCAAGGTCGATATCGAAACCCACGATGTTGTTATCCTTGTCGCGGAAACCCATCGGCGGGAAGGAATCGTCGAGGCCAAGCACCAAAACGCCCGCAGCCTTGACCTTGTTGAAGGATTCATCGGTTGCGGTCTTCGTTTCGGACTTTTGATCGTTGCAAGCAGAAAGGAATGCGGCGCAAGCAAACGCCGCAAGAATTGCAATAAATTTTTTCATCTTAGATTCCTTGTTTTGTTTCTGATGGAAATATAGGAAAGCAAATGGTTATAAGGCGCCACAAGCGCGATCGAGGTACAACTTCTTTTGGGGATATTCCGAAAAAATGACCGATTCACGCGCGATTTGGACAATTGCTGTTTTCATACAAAAAAAGGCAATATTTCCAAATGACATCATCAGGAGGAGCCAATAAAAATTTACAATAGAATTGATAATTCACAGATAATTATTTATATTAAGATTAAGGAGTTTCGTATTCATTTAGAATACTTTTGCATTTTAACCAAATACGGAGGCATAATATGTCTAGTACATTACTACAAGTTCGAGTGGACGAAAAAACCCGATCTGCGGCGGGTAGTATTTGCGAAAAGCTTGGCATAGACTTGCCTACGGCTGTTCGCATATTTCTGGCACGCACAGTTCTAGAAAACGGAATTCCATTCAGCATGAAACTTCGTCCGAGCGCTCCTGACGATGTTCTTGAAGCAATGAAGCAAGCTTCTCAATCTGCAGAAAATGCAGGTGTTTCAGACATGTCTATTGATGAAATCAACGCTGAAATTGAACAGGTTAGAGCAGGCAAATGAAGTGCTATGCCGTTATAGACACGAATGTACTCGTGTCGGCTCTTTTGAAGTGGAATTCAGTCCCAGGGCAAGTCGTACAACAAACTTATGCCCATGAGATTATTCCCGTTTTCAACGATTCGATTTTGCAAGAATATGAAGAAGTTCTCTCGCGTAAAAAATTTCATTTTCCAAAAGAAACTGTCGATTTTTTGATATCGCGTCTAAAAGCCATTGGAGAGAACATTGCAACGGTAGAAGCTCTTATAGGCGATTTTCCTGACCCCAAGGATGTTGTATTTTTTGAAGTCACTATGGAAAAGAACAAGACTGATAACGCCTTTTTAGTCACTGGCAACTTGAAGCATTTTCCACAACATCCCAAAGTAGTATCTCCAGCTGAGATGCTAAGGATTTTAGACAACCTTTAATTTTTTGAATACAAAAAAGGGCCGCATTGCTGCGGTCCCTTTTTAACGCTTTAGATCCTTCGACTTCGAGGCTACGCCTCTCCGCTTAGGATGACAGCTAGTGGCAGCGGCTATTCCTAACCACCAACCACTAACCACTGTTTACTAGTCCTTTCCGTACACCTTTTCGGCGTAAGTGGCAGTTGCCATGAGGTATTCGCGGTTCATCTTGGCGATGTAATCGACGGTGATACCCTTCGGGCAAGCAGCCTGGCATTCGTAAAGGTTCGTGCAGTTGCCGAAGCCTTCCTTGTCCATCTGAG
>CAMJNF010000017.1 GCA_946407235.1 uncultured Fibrobacter sp.
ATTGGAGAGGTATGCCAATCGAATTTATACAACAGCCGCAACCTACGGGAAGTTCTGTCAATATTTTTTGAAGATTAACTAAAAGAAAATTTTTATAGTTGTCGTTGTATTGGTTGGCTGTACTGTGAATGGATATTTTCGAAATCCATTTAGTCATTACACACTTATTTGGGAGCATCCAATAAATGTAGATACTGAAAATGTTTTGGAAATCGAAGTTCCATATGTTAAACATGGAAATACCTTCTCATTGTGTTTTGACAAAATGATTGGGGATCGTGTATATGTTCAAGGTAGCGATATTTATCTGAAAGAAGATAAAATTGAAGCCTCCTTTTCCATAGGTGATACTGTGTTTTTTTTATAAGGATGAATATTTGCATCATTTTGATTCTTATTGTCCTATAAATGGACAGCAACTTTTTTTCTTCAATTTACCGGAGCGTATTAGCAGAGAAGAAAAGGGCGTATTTCGAATAAAATTCAACTAGGTGGATTATCTTAAAGATGCTCCCAATGTAAGAGTTGTTCTCTCCTATACAAGAGGAGCGTTCTAAGCGATTTTATGCCTTCCAATATTACCCTTGAAGACGTGAACAAAGAAAAGGATTTCGCCAACGTGGAATCCGTTGTCGATGTCGCGTACGACGAGGCCGGCAGCCGTCTCTGGTATTCCGTCGACAACAGGGTCCGTAATGAAAAATGGACGGAGGTCACTCTCGCGGGAATCGGCGTGTTCAAGTCGGAAAATGCTGATGCGGCAAGCCCCACGTACAATCTTGTTCGTCAGGACTTGGTGGCCGGAGCATATCGCGATGCGAGCGGCAGTGCGCGTTTCCCGGTTCTGGATGCACAGGGGAGTGTTCGCGGTTATGTGACTTCGGCTGGGCTGGAGAGTGCCTATGATTATTACCCGTATGGAACTGTTGTCGATGTCTCTCCGAATGGTGGTGATGATAACAGGCGTTGGCAGGACAAGGAATTTGACAACGAGCACCACAAGTATTATTTTGGCAGCCGTTACTTCGACCCGTTCTTTGGAATGTGGATGTCTCCGGACCCTGCGGGGCAATTTGCGAACCCGTACAGTTATGGCGGAGATCCTCTGAACTACATCGACCCGACTGGCATGTGGGCCCTTGGCCTCGGTCTCGTGGTTGGCTACGATAGCAATCATGGATGGAGCTTCGGTTTCGGTACCGCCGCTGAAATAGGCGATTATGGCTTTAATACATCGTTCAGCTTTAATCAGGACGGTTCGAAGTCGTTGAACTCGGGCGTGAACCTGAAGGTTCCCATACAGACGCCTTGGGTTTACCTCGAAATCAACATGGGACTAGGATTTACGCTAAACTCCTACTCGGGAACAAGTATCTCCGGTCATGGCGGCGTTTGCGTCGGCGAAGCCGGGAGTTGCGTGGGCGTTGATCTAGGTGGGAGCCTGTATTGGGATCGCAGTGGCGGATTTGCGGGCATGACGGTCTATGCCGAATTATACGTTCAGTTCGCTGGCGGTCTTGCTCGTGTATCTGGGGGGTATGAGGCCGGTCTGTTTGGCGCTGAAGGACGTGGTGCTTATATCGGTGCTACGGTTGCCGGAATTCACGGCGAGGTGTCGGATCGCGACGGTGAAAGCTGGGGATTGGAAGAGGCTCTTTACTATAAGTTGCGGAACGATGGCACTGATCCCGATACCAAAAAGCCCCGCAAGTATGTAGGCTTGAACATTCCCTCCCTTGGCATTTTCAGCGATGTTGTCATGTACGATCACGGGAACAGAAATGATAATCAGAAAGAGGTGATGGGGAGAAATAGAGATCGATTTATTGATTTGGCTAAAGAAAATGGACTTGCTGTAGGACATTATTCGGCTGCTACATCCGTCTTACATGAAAATCTAGGTTTTTGGGGTACGTTGGGTTATTATTTTAGACTTCTCGGGAGCCTTGTAAATCTCGTTGATCCTCCTAAACGGACTGTCGATAAAATGTGGATGGGACGTAACAGTGTTTTTAGTCCTCTTTATGGTTGGCTTTTAATTCCATCGGTTGAAGGACTTTTTTATCCTGGAGGAGAATATATTAAAGGTGCCAGTTATAATTACGGCAATAACTTTATTTCGCATATTTTCTTGGATGTTGTTCCTGGATGGATTCTCGGTTATGAACCTTAATAGATATTTTGCATTCTTGAGGTAAGTGTATTTTCATTGGAAAGTTATTATGGTAAAAATTATTCTTCTACTGTTCTCAATCCTGCTGACGTCCTGTTTTTATTTGGAACGGGTTGTTGACTTTGATGCTAGTTGTGATGAATTAAATGGTTTTTGTTGGCCGGATTATCCCTATAATCAGAAAGATGTTGGGGATTCTGTCGTTCCATATTATAAATATTATGTCATAGTGATAAAGAATAATGATAAATATGGCATTTATCTTCCAAAGGATATCGAAAAGTCTTCAGCCAAGTACGCCTCTCTTGTAGACGAGTGTGGTAAAAAAATAGATCTAATTGTAACATTAAAAAATGGGCAAGAACAATTAAAAGTTGAGTTAGATAAAATATTTTTTAGTCATGCTGATGGTTCTGATTTTTTTATTAAAATCGAAACGCCTTCTATTCCTTTATACGAAGTTGAGTATAGATTTGAAAAAGAAAATGGTGAAATCCATGTTTTTAATTCTAAGGTAACCATGGAGGTCAACCACAAAGTTAGGTTTCTTTTATTTGATTTACTTGCAAGTTGATGTATGAATGGCTGGTTATCCTTTTGCATGGGAAAAGCTTTCCTTTTTCTGTTCTCAATTTTGCTAACGTCATGCTTTTACCGAGAGCTGCAAATAGAGCATACTGTGGAAGGGTACGACAAATCAAAAGTTTTTTGTACGGTAGATTGGGTGTATGAATAAAATGGATAAATTCCGTACCACAAATCTTTTATAATATCCTTATGGAATAATAATGAATATGGAATATACCTGCCAAAGCGTATTGAAAAGAAGGTTTTTGCTAATGCAGTTTCGCTTGTTGATGAATATGGTGAAAAAGTGCAATTATCTGTCTCCATAAAAAGCGATTCGCTGCAGACATGTATTGAAGACGATAAAATTATTTTTGAACCTTCTGATTATCCTAATTTTTTCATAGAAATTCCGACTCCCCAAAATCCCATCGTACGAAATTGAATTTAGATTTGAGAAAAATGATGGCTCGGTACATGTTTTTAGTTTTAAAATGAATCAGGAACGAGTAAAAAAATGGCATTTTTTCCCGCTTTTAGAGATAATCGCGGGGGCATAGCTTAACGTTCCCGATGACAAATTGTATATTCTTTCAGAGAATGTTTACGGAAAACCGATGATAGGAGAGCTTTTGTCAATTGGTGTTACGACAGATAGAGCTTTAGATGCTGGAGAAAAATTAGATGAAAAAAGTTTCTTAAGGACGGGACTCGCTTTAAGGCGGAAAGGCTTTGAATTGATTAATCGTATGGGAGATCATTCAGATAAGTCAACCAAGTATACGTTAGAAGGGCTGGTTCGCCTGAATATGGGAACATTGAATTTATGTCTAGGGTGTGGAATAAATGAAAAAATGTTTGATTGTGCTTTTATTAAGCAAGAAAACGATGGTCTATTGGAAACTTGATTTAGATTCTTTAAAAAAATTCCAAGGTCTAATTAAAAATTAGCCCCTTTCTTTTACTTTGTTTTTTTCCAAAAATTCTATTTCTTTGCTGCGCTTGATGAGCTTGTCGACGAACTCGACTTGCCTTCTTCGAAGGTCTTTATGGCGGCGTCCTTAGCGGCGATTGCGGCGTCTTTTGCTTTTTCGGCTGTTTCTGTGACTTTGGTTGCTACGCTATCTGCGGCGTTCTTGACGGCCGCTTTTGCACTATCTGCAGCTTCTTCGGTAGAACCTTTTGCTTTGTCTGTAATAGTCTTGGTGAGCTCGCTTGCTTTTTCTTTCGCCATTTGACGGAGGTCAACCTCATTGGAGGAATATCCCATCGTTTCTAGAGAGGACTTGTAAAAGCTGTAGGCTATTGCGCTATTTCGAGTTTCTTTAAGGTTCCCTTCGACAGGCAGCAAGTGGAAGATTGAGAGGAATATAAAGCAGATGATGACAGCTTTAAGCAGGCCGAACATCATTCCCAAAATGCGGTTTGTCTTTCCGACAATGGTGTTCTGGATGGAATCGCCAACGATGTGCCCGATGAGCGAAAAAAGTAGGAATGGAACCAAAAAGCCAATGCATGTGCATATGAGACGCGCCGTGAAGTCTCCAAATGCGAAATTTCTTATGATAAAGTCACCGAGGATGCCATGGGCAAAATACGCTCCTAAAATTGCGGAGACCCAACCGCACAGCTTGAATACGCTGCTTAAAAGTCCGCGCCACAATCCAAGTACGGCGCCTACGAGTAAGCATGCTGCGCATGCTATATCTATCCAATTCATTGGACTAATCCTCTAAGTCGCAAGCTGGATGGCAATAAAAGCTGCCGTCGCAACACTCACTCCAAGTAAAAAGCCTATTCCGTATTTAAATGTAGTTTTTTGCGGCTTCGGAGATATGACGGTGTCGACGGGTTGGTCCTCGTTTACCGTGTCGGCCCAATCGGCGATGTAGGGTGTCATGTCTCGCGGGTATTCCTTCATGATGTCAGCAAGTTCATTGGCGGCATCGCATGCGGATGTCGGGCGCTTGCTTGCACGTTTATGGAGGAGTTTCAAGACGAATTTGCGGAGCGCTTTCGGAACATCGTCTGGGAAAACTTCCAGCTTGAATTTCATTTTGAGGATGTTTTCGCGCGTTTCACCGAAGTCCTTGCCGCGGAACAAGTTCTCGCCGATGAGCATTTCACTGGCAATAATGCCTACGCTAAAGAGGTCGCTTGCGTAATTGACTTTTTCGCCCATAATTTGTTCAGGACTCATGTAAGCGGCCGTGCCGATGATGCATCCGGTTTGCGTAAGTTCCTTGCCAATTTCAAGCGGCGTTTCCGTGTGGGCGATGCCAAAGTCCAAAAGACGAATTCGACCGTCTTTGTCAATCATCATGTTGGCGGGCTTCAAGTCGCGGTGGGTAACGCCGTTTCTGTGGGCATGGCTGAGCGCACTTAAAAGTTCGTACAAAATGGTCTCGACAACCCAGATGGGCGGTCGCTTGTTCCTTAATAGCAAATCCTTGAGACTTGAACCTTGTATGTATTCCATCGACATCGTGTAATTGCCGTCGCTGTCTTTCCAGAGAGCGTACGGTTGGATGATGCTCGGATGGTTCAGGTGGGCGAGGATGCTCCCTTCTTGTAGGAATCTCTTAATGTAGATATCCTGCTGGTTCAAGTTCGTATTGAGCCTCTTGGCGACAACGAGTCGGTCGAGAGACGGGTCCCGACAAAGCCATAAACTGCCCATAGCTCCGCTATTCAGAGCTTGAATGGGCTTGTACCCGCCGATTTTGGACGGGAGCTGATCTTTGACTTTTTTCCTCGACTGTGTTGCCTTGAGTTCTTCCATGCCTTCCTATATAGAAAAAGATTTATTTCTTGTCGCTCAAGTAAATGCTCTGGTGCTTCGTCTTTGGATCCTGAAGCGGATAATCGAGGATATAGTGAAGTCCACGAGATTCCTTGCGGCGGAGGGCGGCTATGAGAATCATCTTGGAAACTTGGAGTGCGTTCAAGAATTCCAGGAAATGCAAGTTTTCGGTTTCTTTGTTCTTAATGGCCGTATCGACATCTTTCTGGAGCTCTTCGATGACCTTGAGACCTTGGTTGAGGCCTGCAACGGTGCGTACGATGCCGCAATGAGTCCACATCATGTCCTGGAGCATCTTCTTGCGCTTCTTCCAGTAGGCGGCCTTTGCGAAGCTGACCGTTTCCTTCTTGGACTTGGATACGTTCAACTTTTCCTTGGCGATGCCGCTCTTTTCGATGTCATCGACAGCGCGGATGGCGAATACGACGCTTTCCAAGAGCGAGTTGGAGGCGAGTCGGTTTGCTCCATGAACGCCTGTTGCTGCAACTTCGCCGCAGGCATAGAGGCCCTTGATTTCGGTGCGGGACCATGTGTCAACGAGAACGCCGCCGCACATGTAGTGGGCTGCCGGAACGACCGGGATCCATTCCTTCGTGATGTCGATGCCTGCGTCCATGCATTTAGAATAAATGTGCGGGAAATGGCTCTTGATATCTTTCGGCGTGCGGCCAGAGAGGTCGATGTACATGTGGTCCTTGCCGAGACGCTGCATTTCGCTGTGAATGGCGCGAGCTACAATGTCGCGGGGGGCGAGTGAATGCAACGGGTGCACCTGGTTCATGAATTCTTCGCCTTTGTCGTTTTTCAAGATGCCGCCGAATCCGCGCACGGCTTCGGAAATGAGGAACGGCTTTTTGAACTTGGGTGCATACAAACTAGTTGGGTGGAATTGCATGAACTCGATGTCCTGGAGGGCAGCCCCTGCGCGGGCTGCAATTGCCATGCCGTCACCACAGCTGTCGGGCGGGCAGACGGTGTACTGCCAAATGCGACCTGCACCACCTGTAGAAAGGATGGTTGCCTTTGCAAAAATGCTTTCGACTTCGCCGGACTTTTGGTGGATGATTTTGGCACCGATGCAACGCTTGTTCTTGCCTTCGCCTTCGCAAATCAAGTCCTTGATGTAGCAGTTTTCAAGGTAGTCGATGTTCTTTTGCTTGTGAAGTTCGCAAAGGAGTGCGCGCATAATCTCTTTACCGGTGAGGTCTGCGGCGTGCAAAATGCGGTGGTGGCTGTGCCCACCTTCGAGGTGGAGGTCAAATTGCGATTTATCCTCGGGCGATGGTGTGAACTCGACGCCCCACTTGACGAGCTGCTTGATGGTCGAAGGGCCGCTCTTGGTCAAGATGTTTACGGGTTCTTTTTTGCAGAGGCCAGCGCCAGCTTCGAGCGTGTCTGCGATATGGAATTCAAATTTGTCTGTCTTTTCGGTTACAGTAGCGATTCCACCTTGTGCGTAGTTTGATGAACCGTCCGGTTTTGCTCCTTTGGTTAAGATTACGACGTGAAACCCTTTTTCTGCCGCGTGGAGAGCTGCGCTCAATCCCGAAATGCCGGCACCTAAAACCAAAATATCGTACATGTGATACTCCAAAGGAATTTGATATTTTTATATCCCATAAATAGAAAAAATAGCGCTTTTCGGCATTATATTTGGCTTGCAATTTCGATAAAATAAAATGCAAACATTTTTTTTTGCTATTTTTCGTGCGACAAAATTTTAATGGAGTTGTCTCTATGTTAACGTGGATTAATGAAAAAGCCAAGTGGGTAATTGTGATCTTTGCCGCCGGTATCGCCATCGGTCTTCTCGCCATGGACCGTGTTCCGGATCAAGGACGTAGCTATCCTATCGGCGTTGTCAATGATACCAAGATTTCTTACACGGACTTTGATTCTCGCGTGAAGATGATCGTGCAGAATCAGTACCAGAATCAGCACTTGGACGACGAACAGTACTCTCAGCTCCGTGCTCAGGTATTCTCTAGCTTCGTTCGTCAGGCTCTCTTTGCAGAACAGTACGAAAAGGCCGAACTGAGTGCCTCGGTTGCAGAACTCAAGAACGAATTCAAGCGCAATTCCGATGCCGTTCGCGGTCGTTTGGTTCAGGAAGCTCAGGCTCGCCTTTACGCAATCCAGCAGCAGGCATCTTCCCAGGAAGACCTGATCCAGCGTTCCCAGGCATACCTCAGCTCTTTGCCGAAGTTCCTCACGGACACGACTTTCAACAAGGCCGATTACGATGCTTGGATTGAAACTCCGGCTGCTTACCGCTGGAGCTCCATGCTCATGCTCGAAGACGAAATGAAGAACAACTCCATTCCGGCTCGTCAGCTTCAGACTTTGGTCGGCGCATCGGTTCATCCGACTTCTCTCGAAGCAAAGTGGGCTGTGGAACGCCGCATGACGGACTACGAACTGCAGGTGGCGGTTGCCCCGAGTTCTGCGTTTGTTGTGGACAGCAATTCTGTGGATAGCGTTATGGTGGCCGGTTACTTCAAGGCTCACATTGATAGCTTCTTTGTTAAGAATGATGCTGCTCAGTTCCAGTATGTTTCCATTCCGGTTGAAGCAACTGCAGCTGATGACGCTAGCATCCGCGAATATGCTATGACGCTTTATTACCAGCTTACCGATTCTTCTTCGACAACAACGTTCGAAGACATGGCTCGCGTTTCCTCTGAAGATCCGGGCAGTGCAGAAAAGGGCGGCATCTTGAGCGATGATTTCGTTGGCCGTGGCACATATGTCAAGCCGTTTGAAGACGCCGCTTTCGCACTTGATTCTGGAAAGATTTCTGAACCGGTTCGTTCCCAGTTCGGTTACCACATCATCAAGTCTTACGGCAATGTGAAGAACGCCAAGGGTGAAGTCGAAAAGGTCAAGGTTGGCCACATCCTCCTCACTGTGACAGCTTCTTCTAATACCATTGATAGCCTCGAAAAGATTCTCACCAACATCAAGAAGGATGTCGATGCTGGCTCTGACTTGCTCACTGAAGCTCAGGCTCGCGGTCTCGACGTCAAGACTTCCGAATGGGTTTCTCGTGATGGCAACATCGGTGCATTTGGTTACCTCAAGGGCCTCGCTTCTTTCGCTTGGCCGAACGAAAACCTCCCGAAGGAAGAAAGCGAAATCTCTGGCGTGCTCAGAAACAACAAGTGGGTTGTCATTGCCAAGAAGGTCGGTTCTTACAAGGCTGGCGAACGTAGCCTCGCTCTCTACTACAACGACATTAAGGAAACTCTCCTTAAGCAGAAGGCTGCCAAGGCTGCTGAAATCTACTTGAATTCTGTCGCTGCTCAGGTGAAGGCCTGGAATCCGGCAGATACAGCCGCCAAGATCGAAAAGGTTGAACTTGAAACCAAGAACGCTTCTGTCGATGGCTATGTTCCGGGCTTCGGCTACGGCAGCGCCCAGACTGCAAAGGTTATTGGCAAGGCTACGGCTGGCGAATGGACCGCTCCGGTTGTCGCAGAAAACGGTGCCGTGATGGTCAAGGTCGTTTCCAAGAAGGTCCCGAAGGTTGAAGAAGTTGAAGAAGCCATCAAGCAGGATGTGGATAACTCCTACCGCTTTGGCGTGATGACCGCATTCAACGACTACGTGACGAATCTCGAAGCCGCTACGCCGGTCAAGAGCAACCTCGACCTCTTCTATAGAGACTAGTCGGCGGAACTTAGAGCTTAGAACTTAGACTCTAGAGTCGTCGAAGATCTCTAAGCTCTAGTAAATGCGGCAAAGCTGCTCGTGCCTACGGCACAGTTCCGAGTTCTGAGTTACAGTTACTTGAATTGTATTTCAAGAATCTCTAGTAACTCTTAACTATAAACTAGTAACTAAAACTAGTTGACGGATAAAGCTTAATTTGCTATAATGTGCCGCACTCGCCCCCATCGTCTAGTGGCCCAGGACTCGGGATTCTCATTCCCGCAACAGCGGTTCGAGTCCGCTTGGGGGTACTAAAAGTCTAACCGAAAAGGTTAGGCTTTTTTTTGTTAAATGCACGTCTTGCGGGAGGGGCCCCAGCTCGGAGTGGATGCTTTCAGCATCAGCAATTACGGCTCAGCTATGTTTGCACAAGTGCAACCGCAGCATTCGCCTTTGATGCTTTTGACGCCTCCGGCGTCAGCTGCTTCACTCGGTCATGTGCGCCTGCAAGCAGTCGCTCGCAACTCTCGTTTTGCACGCTACTGCGAAGGATCCAGTAACAATAAAAAAGCCAGGGCTTTTACCCTGGCTTTTCAAATGCTTTAAGCGAGCTTCGCGCGCTGTTTTAATTGCGCTTTAAATTACTTGATTGTGCTGGTCAAGCGGAATGCAAAACCAACGTCGCTGATTTCGTTGCCGCTGTAAACGCTGAACTGGAGCTTGGAATTGGCGATTTTCTTAGCCCATGCCACAGTCCATGCCCAATCATCGATTTTCTTGCCATCGGTGAGTGAAGCGCGGTCGTTGATGTGTTCCCATTCAACGTAGAGGCTGCTCATGAGAGTGCTCATGAAGCTATCCTTACTGGGGGCGAACTCGGCACCGATGTAGAACGGATGGAAAGAATTGCCTTCTGTCATGTATTTGCTTTCTGATGCAATAGTGTTATATGTTTTTGCAAAGAGATGGTTTGTTTGATCCTCTGTAACAAGGTATGCATATTCACCATAGAGGCGCAAGAAATCGAGCGGATTGATGCTCAGGTAGGCGGCATAACGGTGGGTGAGTAGAGCCCTGTTTTGCATGATGTCAAGAGCGTTCACGCGGTAAGCGAACTTCGCTTCGAGCGGGAAATCGAACTTGAGGTCTTCTTCAACGCGGATATAGCCCGTGTTGAACTTGTTGTCCCTTGTGGCGACCATGAAATTGAAGTTGGAGTAGCCTGTCTGCCAGCCGAATTCGACTGCGTTATGGCTGTAATCGCGCATCCAGAGACCGCGTGCGGTGAGGTCCTTGTCGATGTATGTACCGAAGTGGGTGGATTGAGACCAGTCCGTTTTCCAGTGACCGATTTTGAGGTTCAACTTGAATGTTTCAAAATTCCACTTGTAGTTTGCCCAATAGAGGTCTGCGAGAATCTTGTCGTAGCTCGTGGTCTTGCCATCGCCGTCCTTGATTTTGTTACCGAACTGCGGGGCAAAAATGCGCAACATGACGAGAGCGTCAAAGTCTTCGCTCTTGTACTGGCCGCCGATGTTGGCGCGAATCCAGTAGGAACTCAAGTTGTTGTCTTTGTCGGCAATCATCTTGGTGGCCTGGGTCTGGACGTTCCCCTTGAGGCCGAATTCTCCGTCAGCGGCAAACGCTGCAGAACACATGCCTGCAATCAAAAGCGCGCTTGTAATTTTTTTGAAGTTCATGGAATCTCCTTGTAAATTATTCGTGCGCAAATCTAGAAATTTCGGGAAATATTTAAAGATTATTTGAAACTCGTCTTTTCAATTTTTATTTTTGGCTCACTGAAAAAAGCATCATTTTTAGGAGTACAAAATGAAAATGATTTCCCGCACACTTCTTTCGGCTATGGTGGCCACTTCTTTTGCTTCTGCTGGCAAACTCGCGCCGAACAAGACTCATGCTGTGCTGAATGTTACTTATACAAATAACGAAGATGTTCCGCATGCGAAAAAGAAACTCACGTTTGTGGGTCAAAACAAGGGCAAGAAGGTGGTGATTACGACGGATGTGTATGGCGAAGCGAGCTTTCATATCCCGCGTGAAGATACTTACACGATTCTCTGTGAAAGCTTGACGGGGCCGTTTGAATGTGGTGAAACTCCGTATGTGTCGCGTACCGCAAGCACGGGAGGCATTACGGTTGTTTTTGACGATACTCGTTCTGAACTTACAGGTGTAACGTTCAAGGCTGGCAGTGCAGAACTCGTTCCGGGCTCTTTGAAAACGCTCAATGCTGCCATTGCGGGCCTCAAGCGCAATCCGAAGGCGAAGATCGAGGTGGAAGGCCACACGAGCAGCGAAGGCGGTGAAGAACTCAACCAGAAACTTTCCGAAGATCGTGCCAACAGTGTTCGCGATTACATGATTGAACAGGGCATCGAAGCGGACCGCGTGACTGCCGTGGGTTATGGCCCGAGCCGTCCGAAGGGCGACAATTCGACCGAAGCTGGTCGCCGTGCAAACCGTCGCATTGAACTTAAAGTTCTGAACGCTGACGAAGTGAACTTCTAGGATTTACTTGTTTGAATATCAAAAAAGGCCTCCGATTTCTCGGAGGTCTTTTAAACTTGCTGGTAAGCGCTTATTACCTGTAACCGAACCAGTAACCGATGTTGAAGTTGAGACGGCCGTAAGACCATTCTGGACCTTCGACAAAGCCAAAATTCTTTTGTTTGTAAAGGTTTGTGAGACCGTGGGTGTAATTGAGGTTGATTTCAAGACCGAAGTCGAAGGTTGCACCGAGACCACCGGTGATGCCCAAATTAAGGAATTTCGGTTCGCACATGGCTTCGATACGGTCGTCTTCACTTTGGCTACCCGTGTTCCAAGATTCCAAAATATTGAAATCGAATTCAAGACCGAGTTCTGCAAAGAAATTGCCTGTGATATAATAACGAGCTGTTACGGGAACCAAAACGTCCAAAGCTGTAACAGTCATATCATCACTGGTAGAAACGCTCATGTTGAAGCCACTACCGCTGCTCTTGTTTTCGGATTCAGAGCCCATACGGAGAGCAATACCGACAGCCGGATGGATGTAGAGGGAAGGTATAATCCCGATCATGGCATTGTAAGAAACGCCGAGGTCGATTCTATAGCCACCCAATTCGTTGAAACCAGGTGCATCGCTGCCTCTAGAGAATTCCGTGGCTTCCGTGACCATGATACCGGAGGTAAACAGCTTGCTAGGACCTGCAAACGAGCTAGTAACAAATGCTGTGAGCATTGCTGCAATAAAAAGTATCTTTTTCATGTATTCTCCTTTTTTATGAAAAGTTGGAAATAAAATAGAAAAAAATAGTATTTTGTAAATGTTTTTTTGTAAAAGATTTTTAAGGTAACTTACATTTTTTTCTTGTTTATTCTATTTCAACACTATCTTATCCGTGAAGTTTACCGATTTCCCGGAAATGCGGAGTAAATACGTGCCAGTTTCGAGGTGGGCGAGGTTAAGTGTCGTAGCGTTGTTGATGGCGCCTTTCATCACGACTTGCCCGAGAGAATTCAAGACTTCAACTGTAGCGGTGGACTTGATTCCGGTAAATCCGAGCGTGCGCCCGTTCAAAATAGCCTTGACTGCGAATGTCCCGCGAACAAATTTGATTCCAACTTCGGAACTTGGAATTCCGCATTTTTCCGGGCAGGTTCCGTCTTTTGGGCCGATTGCACAGATGTTGAAATCGTAGCTGCCGGGTTCTGCTTGCAACTTGAATTTGACGGCGACAAGTTGCTTGGCCGCGGTTGTCCCGTCTATTTTGACACTCCCGTTGTACCAGGAAGGTTGTTTAAAGTCAGACCAACTGACGACCACTTTGTTGCCGTGATTTTTATTTTCTGTGGCTCTTAAAATGTTGGGTGCCTTTGCTGCGGGGAGTGTTACGGCCGGGTTTGCATAGGATATTGTAGAATCGACAGTTGGACCGAGGCCTAGTTCGAGCTGTAAATCTGCATCAGAAGTGTAGGTGACGCATAATCCTCCCCAAGTTGACGCATCACCTGCTAAAAGAGTGTAGTCTGTAGAAGATATTTCACCGACGATGTTGAATCCAAAACCAATATAAGGGTTTGATGTCATTGTCCCTTTATCAAGGATTGCTGTTCCGCAAAAGCCTTCGCATTCCATGAGTAAACCATCGGTGTCGCAATATATAAAGGGTGGATCAATTTCAAAGGGGCATTTATATTTGGATCTACCGCCATTATCGGCGTCTGTATAGTCAAACCAAAGGCCTTGCGTTTCGGTTTGGTTGCCAAGTCCTGTTTGAATTCGTTCTGTTACGTTTTCGTCTGCCCCATTCCATGTTTCGAATGTTCCTGCGGCAAATGCCGTTGATGACGCTGTACAAAGAGCGATGGATAAAACGATTTGCTTGTTCATGAGATTACCTCACCACAATCTTGTTCGTAAATTTAACAGATTTTCCTGTAACGCGGACCATGTAAATTCCGGCATCGAGGTGGGCGAGGTTGAGCGTCGAAGTGGCGCCTTCGATTGCTTCTCGTGCGACGACTTGTCCGAGGCTATTCATGACTTCGGCGGTGGCGGCAGACTTGATGCCTGTAAAGCTGAGTGTGCGACCGTTCAGGATTGCTTTTGCAGTTGTCGTTCCGCGTGCAATTGGGATTCTTGTTTCCTCACTGGAAATGCCGCATTTTTCTGGGCACGTTCCGTCTTTCGGACCGACCGCACAGATGTTGAAATCGTAGTTGCCCGGCTCGGATTGTAGTTTAAATAAAATGAGGGAAAGCTGTTTTGCGGCGGTTTCTCCGTCTATGATGGGGGCGCTTGAGTGCGAAGGTATTTGTTTGAAGTCTGACCATGCGACTCTCGCCACGTTGCCGGTCTTGGAGGCAGGAAGTGTGGCGGTCGGATACGAAATCGCTTGGGCTGGTTCTGCGTCGGGGCCTTCGCCGTCTAAAATTTTGCCATTCGGGTTGCTAATCGGACCAGGACCTAGTTGTAGTAGCAAATCAGTGTCTGAAGTGTATGTGACGCAGAGCCCGTTCCATGCAGAAGCATCGCCTGCAGCTAGAGTGTTGTCGGTGGCGGACGTTTCTCCGACAACGGCGAAACCAAATCCTACGAACGGTTTTTCGATCGCGGATCCTCCTTTGAGAATTGCATTTCCGCAGAGGCCTTTGCATTCCAAAATAACTGGATCAAAAGTTTCGTAATAAGGTGGATCCATCATAGCTGGCCATGCAACATTGGAGCCGTCCCCATCATTCTTATTGGTGTAGTAGAACCAGTAACCGTTAGTCTGAGTCTCGTTGGCAAGTCCGGTTTGCACTTGAGGTTTTTCGTCTACGCCGTTCCAAGTGACAAAAGGCTCTGCGGCAAAAGCGGATGTAGAGGCAACTGACGCAGCGAATAGTGCTGCCGCCATTTTTGCCTGTACGGTTTTCTGGTTCATAGTTTTTCCTCCTGTACTGATTTGTAATATAGTTTTTGTTGCCCGTATTTGGGCGAAAAGTCTCGAAAAAAGCAAAGAAATTTACTTTGTGTGTATCATATGGGCTTTAATGATACGCGATGGTTTTGCTTCTAAAACTTCATTTCTTTAACTGTGGACTTTTAATTCGAAAAATTGTCTCGTTTTTTAGGCGAATTTCTGAAAAGTAATATTGATGTAATATTGCCTGACTTTAAAAGCTTAAACCTAAATACTTACTATTATTTGCTGATCGTAGACTATGGGACTCCAACTGCAAGTTATGAAAAAATATGTGGACTTTTAATAATAAAAAGTATATATTTACATTAACCAGGCTTGTTTTGAGTGTGGATGTATGGGAGATGTCGATGGAAACGAAGGGTTTAAAGCCTTTTTCTGTGCTGTTGCGTGCCGTAAGGAACGTGACTTGTAGCGCTATTTTGGGCGTTTGTGCTGTGGGTTCTGTTGCTTTTGCGGCGAATCCGCTCACGACCGATTTTTATTCCGCCGATGCAGCGGCTCTCGTGCATAATGATTCGCTCTTCATTTTTGCGGGTCACGACGAGCAGGGACCTCAGGGCAATAACAACAAGGCGTTCATTATGAACGATTGGCATGTGCTCGTGACCGATGACATGGAACATTACCACGATTACGGTGCTGTTTTGAGCGTCAAGACGTTCAAATGGGCGAATGCGAGCGCTTTTGCGGGCCACTGCGAATACCGGAATGGCAAATTTTACTGGTATGTGGCCGTTCATCACGGGACAATCAAGGAAAACGGGAGCGAAGGCTTTGCGATTGGCGTTGCCGTTGCCGACCATCCGTCTGGACCGTGGAAGGACGCGATTGGGCAGGCGCTCATCACCGACAATACGCCGAACGATGTGAAACTCAATATTGACCCTGCCATTTTTTACGATGGAGACGATATTTGGATGTATTGGGGCTCGTGGAATGCTGGTCGCCGCGTGAAGCTCAAGGAAAACATGATTGAACTTGCGGGTACGCCCGAAGATATCAAGATCAAGGACTTCTTTGAAGCCCCGTGGATGCATTATTTCCGTGGCAATTATTACTTCAGTTACGCTTCGGGTTACCCATCGACGACGAATTATTCCATGGCGCCGAGCCTGAATGGACCGTGGACGCAAAAGGGCGTCATCAACGATAAGATGGACAATTCCGAAACGAATCATCAGGCGATTTTCAAGTATCTCGGGCACTGGTATTTTATGTACCACGGTGCGAATTCTCCGGGTGGATGGACGTACCGCCGTTCCGTGAACATTGATTACCTCTATTACGACCGTGATGGGTTGATTCAGAAAATTAAGCACACGAATGGAGTGGATCCGGTCAACAATGCGCTTATTGAAGAGGGCGGTTACCGCATGGTTGTTTCTCACAGCAATTTGGCGCTCGAAGATTACGATGGCATAGTGGTGCAACAGACTGCAGACGAAAATAACGAATCGCAACTTTGGGTTTTGGCACATGGCGAAAAATCGCGTTATTATACGCTCAAAAATTTTGCAACGGGCCGCTATTATTGCCCGTCCAAAACGCTCTTGGATACCGTTTCGACAAAGTCGACGCCTTGCGAAATTCGCATCGAAAATGCATCGAAGGAAAAGGGCTATTATCTGTTTGCGGATTACGATAGCGATTACTTGGCGGATGTGCTGAACATTTCGAAGGATGTGGGAATGCCGCTGATTACGTGGGTTCGCACGGGAACGGACAACCAAAAGATTAAGCTTGTGAAAGCTGAATTGCCAAAAGTCGAACCGCCCGAGGATTCTGGAAATGGTGGCACGACGGGTTTGGAAATGGCGCGCGCAGTTGGTGCGTTGCCTGCTCGTTTCGCAGTTTACGATGGTGCTGCCCGCGTAATTCGTTTGGGTGCTGAAGCGTCTTGGACTTTGCTTGATGTAAATGGTGTTGTTGTGCGTTGTGGTTATGGTCGTGAAATCCAGGTGCGTTCTGTTCGTTCGGGAATGTACTTTGTCCGCACCGCCAACGCCATTGCAAAGGTTTTGGTGAAATGACTGTAGGTTTTTCGCTTGATTCCCTTGCATGTCATTCCTCTTTGAGGCTTGACGGCTGCGGTTGTCCAATACGAACGCAAGCGTTCGTGCTGTCTAACCTTGCATGTCATTCCTCTTCGAGGCTTGACGGCTGCGGTTGTCCAATACGAACGCAAGCGTTCGTGCTGTCTAACCTTGTATGTCATTCCGGCCTCTGTGCCGGAATCGCCTTTTCTCGATGACGTTATTTAGTATAATTTTTAAGGAGTTTGGTATGAAGTTTTTGAATTTTACGAGTCCTGTGACCCGCGCGAAACTTGTGAATTTTGCGACTTTCGCGGTGCTTGGCGCCTTTGGCGTCTCTGCGGTGTCGGCTGCTGATTGGTACGCCAAGGACAACTTGCAACCGGGTCATGACCCGAGCATGGTGCGCTTCGAGGACGGTTACGCCCTCATGAGCACGAACAACAATTTGCAACTGTGGACATCCGAAGATGCTTACGCATGGCAAAACCACAAGTCAACGGTGAGCAAAATCCCGCAGTGGGCTTACACGTATGCGCCTACAACCGAAGGCATCTGGGCGCCTGACGTTTATTACATGAACGGCGAATATCGCGTGTATTACTGCGTCTCTGTCTTTGGCAAGCGCACGTCTGCAATTGGCTATCAGTCCACAAAGTCCATTATGCCGGGCACGTCAGGCTACGGCTGGACGGACCATGGTCACGTTTTCCATACGGTGGCATCGGACAAGTACAATGCGATTGATGCCGATGTCGTTCGCGATACCGAAGGCAATTATTGGATGGCTTTTGGCTCGTTCGGTCTTGGAATCCAATTGATTAAGTTGGATGCAAAGACGGGCTATCAGGCCAGTGATGACAAGACTGTCTATAACATTGCACGTCGCACAAGCAAGGCAAGCAACGGTGCCGAAGAAGGTCCGAGCTTGATTGAACATGGCGGCCAGTATTTCTTGTTTACTGCATGGGATATCTGCTGCCAGCAGGGCAACGATATTGAAAAGACGACTTACAAAACTGCTTATGGTCGTGCTGATAAAGTAACCGGTCCGTACAAAGATCGTGCAGGCTACGATATGGCTAATGGCGGTGGCACAATCCTTATGGAACGCTACGGACGTTATGTCGGTCCGGGCGGCGGCGAAGCTTTCCAAGATTTGAACCGCGTGCGTTTTGTGCATCACTATTACGATCTTAACGGCGACAAGTTTAATCACATCCATATTCGCGATGTCGTGTTTACCGAGGATAACTGGGCTGAGATGGGACAGCCCTTCCTCGGACGTTATTTGAGTGCCGAAGTCGAGCATGGCGTTTTGACGCGTGCTGTTTCGGGTGACCTTGCGATTACCCGTAGCAATACCGCTTCGAACGGCGAATACCTCGCTTATGTCAACACGGCGGGATCCAAGATTCGTTTGCCGATGAACATCATGCAAGCGGGCGAGTACCTGTTGCGTTACCGCTATGCAAACGGCGGCGAAGGCGATGCTACGCACAAAGTCACTGTCAATGGCAAGTCGCAAACGGTGACGCTCCCACCGACAGGTTCTTGGGGCACGTTCCCTGAAAAATCTATCGTGATGATTCCGGCAACGCTCAAGCGCGGCGGCAACTTTATTGAAATAGAACCGCAACCGAACGGATTCTTCTCCGAGTTGGACCGCATCGATTTTTTGCGCGTGATTCGCGATACGATTCCGGCAAACGGCTTTGACAACGGCATTCGCGTTCGCCTCACGGACAAGGATGAATTTGCCATCAAGGACGGCGGCTACGCGATTTTCGAAAACATTGTGACAGATTCCATCAAGTCTACGGAAGTGGCTGTTGAGGTGAAGAGTCTTACTGGCGGCAAACTCAGCATTCGCGACGGCAAGAAGGACGGAACCGTTCTTTCGGAATGCGAACTGGTGGCTGCCAACGAAAAATCCACGTCTAAAGGCTGGACGACTGTGAATTGCTCGAACCTCAAGAGCCTCGGTGGCATCAAGGACTTTTACCTGACGGCGTCGGGCGTTTCTGACGAAGTGATTGTCAAGAACATCGTGTTCGCGAATTCGTCGGGGGAGATTGTCTGCAATCAGGAACCGTGCGGTGACCCGAGTTCCAGTTCCAGCGGCAAAGACATTACCTCGAGTTCCTCGGGTACGACCGCGATTACTCCGCGCACCGTTCGCTCTGAAAATGCTGTGTTGCCCACTCGCAAGGGCTATCACGACCTCAAAGGCCGTCGCTTCGACAAGCAAATCCCGTATCGGGTGATGTTCTAGAATTATTCTGCAAATACGCCGGAATCAATAATTTTTTGCAAGGAGGTTTTCGCCTCCTTGTATTTTATATTATCGAAAATAAAAAACTGTGTTATTCCTTCGTAGTCCTGCTTGAAAAAGTTCTTAACGCAGATTTCTTTCAATAGATGATTTATGTTTATCTCGGGTTTTGCCGAAGGGCAGATGTCTAAAGAGCAACGTATTTCGCGAACCTTTTGAAGAAGTTCTTTGAATTGTTCATCAAATTTAATCAATGGAAGTATCTTGTGAATGTCGTAAATGTGTCGCGATAGACGACGAGACTTCCCTGTAAGATAGTAGTCACAAATGGCGAACACCTTATCAATTAAAGTTCGCTCTAGAGCCTGAACATTCATCATGAACGGTTCAAGTCCGTAATCTCCCAGTGAAATATCTTTTGCATAATCAGCGATGTAATTTCTGATAGGCATCGTCTTGAAAGGAAAGACTGCCGTAATTAAGCTTGTTTCGACCTTAACCGCAGGGGCGATATGCGCATTGGAATTGCAGAGAGGCTTGTATTCGAATATGTAGTTATTTATATCACGGTCGCTTTGCGTCTTGTCAAAATTAGTGATAACAAGTCCCAACTTATTGGCGATGGGAGCGATTACATTGTATTTGAGTTTCTTTCGTCGCGATGTCCCGATATGTTCCGAAAAGGAAATGTCGATATCTTCTGAGAAACGGTTGATGACCTTAAGCGCCTTGGAAAGCGAAGAGCCTCCCTTGAAAACGGCCTTATCTGACGAAGTTGCAATTTCTTTAAGGATAAGGGAAACATAGTAGTCTTTTTCAACTAGGTCTGCCTGTATTTTAGATGCCTTGCTTACTGATTCTAAAACATTTAGGAACTTTTCTTTATCTTCATGCAAATACATCGTAAAGCCTCAAGTCGTATATATACTTGTACGTTTTTAGGGGGAAGTTCTCAATGTATTTATCCACATCGGCACGGAGAATCTTGTTGCGCAAGATATGCTTGCGGATTATGTCGGGAGCTTCTTCCTCGCAACAGTAGTCGGTATATTCTTCGACATCCTTCAGTAAATCCAGAAGTTGAAGAACGTTGCGGTTGTCCTTGGTGACCTCAACCTTGGCTCGGCGAATATAAAATGGAATTTCTCCGACTTTTACTTCGCGTGCGATGGCGGTGGTGTTGTTCGTTACGATTTCTTCTTTATACGGCACCTGTAGGCAGAGCCCTAGCTGATTTGCGAAGGTGTAGCCCGAATAATATCCATAAATCTCGTCGCCATTGGTGATGTACTTGTATTCCGCGACCATGTTAGATGATATGGGATAATATTCGTGGTTGCAATCAGGCAAAAAATAAACTCCCGGTTCAAATCGCGAAAGTTCACCTGCATCTACCAGTTTCTTGAATTGTTGACGCAGATTGCCTGCCGAAAGTCCGAGAGACTCGGCGTCTTCAGTGAATATCGGCTTACCCGGCCCAAATTTTGATTTCAGGAATTCTAAAAGCATTTTATACCTCTATTAACGGAATTTAATATATATAGTTAAAAAGTGTTTGTCAATAGAGCTTGATGGCAGGAGAGAGGGGCATCCCCCTTTGAACAAAAAAAATTATATTTACTTAGGCAGTGTGGAAAAGTGAGGCGTTATGAGAAAAGTCAACGTAGTTTTTGCACTTTCTGCACTGCTGGCGGGGCAGGCTTTTGCGGCCGATTGGTACGCGAAGGAGACGCGCTGGGCTGGGCACGACCCGGACATCATCCGTTACGAAGACGGCTATGCGCTTGCGACAACGGACAATCATATGCTTATGCAGTTTTCCGAGGACGCGCTGAACTGGAAAAATGGCGACCCCGCCATGCCAGAATTTTCGAAGTGGCTTTACAAATATGCTCCGAACATGATTGATATTTGGGCGCCGGATATTCATTATATCGGCGGAGAATATCGCATGTACTATTGCGGTTCCGAGATGGGCATCCGCTCGTCGGGCATGGGCTTTATGGCGAGCAAGGAAATCGACCCGACCAAACCCGGCTACGGCTGGACGGACATGGGCGAGGTGATTCACACGGTCAAGAGCGATTCGTACAACGCGATTGACGCGGCGGTGCTGAAGGACAACGATGGCAAGGTCTGGATGGCGTTCGGTTCGTGGGGCACAGGCATTCACATTCTTGAACTGGACGAAAAATCCGGCAAGGTGAAAGATGGCGCGAAAATGCAGAACATCGCAAATCGCGGTGGCGCAGGTGTCGAAGGCGCAAGCCTCATTGAACATAACGGCAAATACTTCTTGTTCACTGCTTGGGACAACTGCTGCAAAAAAGGTGCAGACCTCGAAAACAATTCTTACAAGACGACTGTCGGGCGCTCCAACCGCATTAACGGCGGCTATGTGGACCGCTCGGGCAAGGCGCTCTTGGATGGCGGTGGCACGATTCTCCTGAGCCGTTATGGCCGCTATTACGGGCCTGCAGGCGGTGAAGCTTTCGAAGACGTGAATCGTCAACGCTTTGTGAACCATTATTACGATAAAAATGATGGCGGTAACTCTTACATACAAGTGCGCGATATCGTTTGGACCGATGACAACTGGCCGGAACTCGGTCAACCGTTTATGGGGCGTTACTTGAGCGCCGAAGCGGAACACGGCATCCTTACGCATGTCGATATTTCTAGCAGTTCCAAGGCTTCGAACGGAGAATTCTGCGCCTATATTAATTATGACGACAGCAAGATTCGTTTGCCGATGATCATCCCGCAGGCGGGCGATTACCTTATCCGTTACCGTTACGACAACAACTGGACCGAAAATGGCGCAAACGGCAGTTCGCATTTTGTAGACATCAACGGCAAAACTCGCGAAGTCGAATTGCCTTTGACCGGCGCTTGGAGTGAATTCCCCGAAAAGTCTGTCGTGTACATTCCGGCAAAGCTCAAGCGCGGTTCGAACTTCATCGAAATCACGAAGGGCAAGCATTACGCGGAACTCGACCGTCTTGATTTCTTGCGCATCATCCGCGATACGATTCCTGCTAACGGCTTTGACAACGGCATCCGCGTGCGACTCACTGACAAGGATGAATTGGCGATTAAGGATGGCGGTTATGCAATTTTTGAAAACGTGATTACCGATTCTATTGTTGGTATTGGCGTAAATGTGCTGGTGAAAAATGCTGCGGGTGGAGTGCTCAACTTGCGTACCGAAAGCAAGAAAGGTAAAGTCATATCGAAATGTGAACTGCCTACCGCAGGCAATGCTTCAACGTGGACTAGTGTGCGTTGCTCGAACATGCCCGAGCTTAAAGGTGTTCAAGATTTCTATTTAACTGCCGAGGGCTTGGGCAACGAAATGCTTGTCGGAAATATCAAATTTGATATTGGTATAGACTCGCCTTTTGTAGCTATTCATGATATCGCTCGTGCGTCTGAAGGTTCCGTTTCTGGTATAATTTACGACCGTGAAAATGGAATTGTACGCCTTGCAAACGAAGCGTCCTGGTCGTTGTTCGACATGAATGGAGTTGCGCTCAAGCATGGTTTTGGCCGTGAAATTGTTACTCGCGGTTTTCGTAGAGGTGTTTATCTAGTGCGTTCGGGCGACCAATGCATGCGCTTTCGTTGGTGATCCTTAAAAAGATTCGTTCATTTTTATACGTGATCGGAAGGTGCTTTTTCTAAAAAAAGCGCCTTTTTTTTGTGTTTTCGCACATTTTTTACCATAATTTAGGAGAAATGTGGTTTTTGTATTCTTTTTTTACGCAAAAAAAATATATTTAATTATAAAACAAATTTTCCCTAGACGGAGTCTTTATGAAAAAAGTCACTATTTGGAAATTTACGGCAACGTTGGCATTCCTGTGTACTTTGGGTGCCTGCTCTAATTCTTCATCGCCCGATGATGAAGATGATTATGGAACCTCGACAAAACCAACATCGGCAACGTCTACTAAGTCCAGTGCAAAGTCCAATACCAAGTCCAGTGCTTCTAATGCCAACCTCGCTGCTTGTGAAGCTCTCAAGGAAGTTCTTGCTGCTCCGTCGAACTTCAATATTGAGAAGGATGCGGATTCGGACACTTCTTGGACTCTTTCTTGGGATTATACTCGCAATGATAATCGTCCTGAAGAGGGCTTTGAAATTCAAGTTCTTGACATGGATACTGAATCTCCTGAATGGGAATACGAAGGTAGCTCCAATGCTGACGTGAGCATTTACAGGTTAAAGGGCGAGAAAAAAGCAGGTAAGTATTATCGCGTAGTTGCGGTTGATAAGTGCGCCAAGTCTAAAGAAAGTAACCGCATGCAAATCAAGTCTAATGGTTACGGCGATAATGATGTCGGTAAGGAAAAGACTGATGTCCCGACCGATGTCGCTATTGCTCGTATTGCACCAAGTGTGTGGGAACTCAGCTGGAAATACGCTGACACAAAGGATGACCCGAATAGAAAGTTTGTCATCCAGACTTCCAAACTCAAGGATTTCAAATGGACTGGTATCAAAAAGCCTCTTGACGGCAATGTGCGCCACTATTACATCGAAGGCCGCGATATGATTGAAACCTATTTCCGTTTGGCTGTAGTCAATAGCGGTGATACCTCGGCATTTACCGAAGCTGTTCAATTGACTCCGGAAATTGCGTATCGTGATTATATGGCTCTTGAAGTTCCTGTTCCAACGCCTAAGATTACATTGGAATATACAGAAGCTTACGATAGAGACGGTGACCCTGAAACTAAGGAAAAAACGTATCTTACTGCTGCTGCAACCTATACCATTACGGATAAATTTATTAGCAAGTATATCGTCGAATCGGAATACACGGATACGGTCTATTACGAAGCCCGTTGGTTTACTTCTTTGGAACATTATAACTATTATAAGGGCTCTTGCGAAGGCAAGAAAAAGTCCGAAGTTGTTACAGGTAAAGTTGAATGCGATAGCTGCTATTGGGTAGAAACGATCCCATATCAGGAACCGTCTATTTCAAAGCGCTTCAATGTATTTCAGGACTTTGCAGACGCTGCTAGAAAGAACCATGTCTATGATGATTGTTATTCAAGAGCTGAAGATAGTGCGGAGCTCGCAGACTGTTTGGAATCTCATGTTAGGGGCGTTTGTGGGTATTATGTACAGTTGCGCATTGTGTGGAAAGACAATGTTAATGGAAAAGGTAAAGGTGCAACGGACTGGAGCGAATGGACTCAGCCATTTAACGTAGGCGATATTTCTGGATCCGATGTACTATGTTCTAAATAATGCATAGAATGTAAAGAATAGAATCAAAAAAGCGCCGCTGCCAAATGCAGCGGCGTTTTGCTTTAGCCATTTTCGAAGGCGAATTTGATTATTTCAAAAACGCAAAGAAAACTGCTGCGATAATGAACAAAAATGCGACAATATGATTCCATTGCAGTGTTTCTGTGTGGAAAACCGTGACTGCAATTGTCGTAAAGACTGTCAAGGATATGGCTTCTTGAATAATCTTCAATTGCATCAAGCTGAAAGGTCCGCCGTTGATGCGGCTGCCGATGCTATTGGCAGGGATCATTAAACTGTATTCAAAGAATGCAAGCCCCCACGATGCGAGAATCACGAGGATCAGCGGCCAGTCGGTGCTGATGTGCATTTCTTTGAGCTTAAGGTTGCCGTACCAAGCAAATGTCATGAAAATGTTGGAACAGCAGAGAAGGAGAATTGTAAAAATACCGGCTTTCATGTTTTTAGTGATTAGTGGTTAGTAAACAGTGGTTAGGGATTAGGGGTTAGGTATGAGGTCGTGCGTTGCACTCTGAGGTCGCTTCGCTTTGAGGTTTTTAGGTTGTAATCGCGTCTTCGGCGACATTCTTTAGCTCAAAGGGCCGTAGGCCCGTGCTCATAGCTCATTACTCTTTCGTCTGTAGGCGTTTTGCGCCGTTCTCTCGTCTAAGTCTATACGGTCTCCCTGTAGTCATTTGATACGCCAAACGCTTGCGGACTTCTTCGAGGTACTTGATGTAATTTTCGCTTTGATAGTCGCGATACGTCCAGTCGAAAGCATGGAAATGTCCGTCTTGGAAGTAAAGCGTCGGTTCTACGAAAATTCCGCGCTGCATGTAGACACGTTGGCGTTGGTCCTTGGTTGTTGCCAAGAAGAACTGCCCAAGAGTCATGTAACCTGGATCGAGATTCACAGGGCGCAGTCCCGGAGTGCCGTTTTCTTCGGCAATTTCGAGCTCGATGTCGTTGGTCCAAAGCTTGATATCGACAATCGTTTCGCGGTCTACAAGCTGCTCGTAGCTAAAGAACGCTCGTACCGGAGCTTCGCCGATTTCCTCTTTGTAGTAATTTGTGAACTTGAATGGGAACGGTTCCAAGTTCAGGTCTTCTTCGCCGAATTTAGCCTTGAGAACACCGCGAACCGCATTCACGGCTTCGGCATCTTTCGCGAGAATGCCCACGATAATTTTCACTTTGGCAGGAGTTCTAATTTCACCCATGCCGCCAAATTTAGAAAAAGGCCCATTTTTGAGCCGAAGCCACGGATGCCGAAGGCATCAAATATTTGTATTTTTTGAAATATGAATTTCTCTCGTCTTTGGCCTTTCGCATTTGTTCTCTCGTCTCTCGTCTGTACACTCTCGTCTGTCCATGCCGAGGCTCCTCGCGTCGAACCGACGATTCTCGATTCGATTCCGCATGAGACTTCGCATTTTACGCAAGGCCTTTCGTTTGATGGCAAGGAATTGATTGAATCGACTGGATTGTACGGAAAATCCGGATTGTACCGCCGTACGCTTGAGGGCGAAATTCTCGATTCAGCGCGGCTCGAAGAACGTTATTTTGGTGAAGGTTCCGTAAAATTAGGAGATGAAATTTATTACCTGACATGGAAATCGCACAAGGCTTTTATTTTCAAGAGCAAGCCGTTTAAAAAGAAAGGCGAGTTCCGCATTCCGACGGAAGGCTGGGGACTTACGCTTTGGCGTGACCAGCTTTTGATGAGTAACGGTACCGATGAACTTTTGCAAATTGCGCCGGGCAGCTTTGAAGTGACCGGAAACATTAAAGTTCGCGATGGACGGTATTCTATAAAACTCTTGAATGAACTTGAAGTTGTTGGAAATATTTTGTATGCAAATATTTGGCAGACGGACTTGATTGCAGAAATTGAACTCCCGAGCGGGAAGGTGCTGCGTTACATAGACTTCTCGAAAAAAGCGGGGGAGATTCGTGACCGATATCCTGGAGTGGACGTTCTGAACGGCATTGCCTACGATGGCAAAGATTTTTGGATTACAGGCAAGCTCTGGCCGCAGATTTATAAAGTCAAGTTCTAAAAACCGCGTTCTTCCCACTTGGCGTTATTGCCGATGTTGCGGATTAAGCGGAAACCGCCCACAGCACTTCCTACATAATTCGGATATGTATATCCATAGTTAATCCGTTTCCAATAAGGATTTCGATAGGTCTTATACCAAATATGGTCTTTTCTGGCATGGTTGTTTCCTCCTTTTAGACATGAAGGACGACCTTTGAGTACTTTGAATGGATTTCGTTCTTCAAAAAGAACGTGTTCTGATACAAGACCGAATATATCATATAAGCCATATCCATTTGGTTGCAATTCACCCACAGGTTCTGCCGTGTATGCTTTTGCACCCGTAGCAAATTTTGCGTACTTTGAAGCTTCTTCTAATGTTGCTGTTGTATCGCCCCATGGAGCTTTTTTCATTTTGTCCCCTCCACGTGCAAACATCATCCATTCATCATAATAGGGAAGACGATAGCCGCTTGACAAAGTATCTGTAGAAATTAAAACATGTTTGCCGTATATATCAAGGGAAAAATCGTAATATGCAATGACGTATCGGCCTTTTGATAAAATTCTTGGTTTATCTTCGGTTGTTTCTGAAATGATATAATAGGGCTTTAGCCCTTCACGTATGCTACGGGCGTTGGCATATTCAATAGCTTGTGATAGAATAATTGAGCTTGCTGCAGAGTCGTGTGCCGCACAAACATTGTTACGAGAACCGTGTTTTTTCCTGTATGCCCATTTTTGGGCAATCTCTTGTCTGTCTGAATCCGTGAATGAAGGGCTTGTTGAGATGTTGTTCCACATCAATTGCAAAAATTCGCAATTCGTTATAGGATATTTATCGACTAAATATGTACCAGATAACAATACAAGTCTTTCAGGGTCTTCATTCCTTGGTTCTCCTTCGTTATCTAATTCGTCAGGAGGATAATTGTTAAACCCAAACAATATTGATTCATTATGGAAATCTAGATGTTTCATGCCGATTGCCAAATTGATATTGTAGGAATATATGTCGTTATAGAAGTTGATGTAGTAAGGCATGTATTCTTTATAGAAATGCACTCTAAGTGTTTCAACTCCAACGTACATTGGAGCTTGGAATGCCAAGCATGAATCATTGAGAATACTCGAATTTAACGACGTTTCCCATGCTACAATAGGCTCGTCAACACAAATTTTAACGATTTCGTTTTTCTCTACTTCGAGCCAGTTTTCTTTGTTCAAGGTATCGCGACTCACATTAAATGTTCTTTGAATCTTTTTTTGAGGAATCTTTTTCAGATTCTTTCTTGGCTTGACACCTTTGACAGGCTTTTTCACCAAAATCGGACCACGGAATCTTTTTGCAAGTTCAACAAGCTTTGAATACTCCAAGCTATCCTTATACGCACCGCGGCTTTCTCCATGCTTGTCGTAATAGAGTTGTGCATTCGTAAAAGCAAAGCATAACGTTAGGAACAACAAAAATATTTTCATACAATTGAATATACAAAAAGAACACCGAGATAGCTCGGTTCTGCATTTGTCATTTGGATTTTACTTCTGTCCATTTTGCGTTATTGCCGATGTTGCGGATGAGACGGAAACCACCTAGATCTGAACTATAATCAATTGTACCATAATTAATTTTTTCCCAATTATCGTACAAGTTTCCACCTCCTTTGAAACACGATAAATAATCTACAGACTTCGTTTTCGGAAGCCTCTGCGGATGATGGATCACTCCTTTCTGCGGTTTTGGTGACGAAGTAACATAATAAACTTCGCATCTACGCTTCATTTTATTGTTTTCTTCAAAAAGAACATGTTCTTTAACAAGACCAAATACATCATATATCCCATATCCATTAGGTGAAAACATTCCTACAGGTCCTGATGTCTGTCTCAACTCCATATATTCATAAAAAGATGTAGAATCGTCCCAAGGAGCATTTCTTCTATCTCCACCGCGAGCAAACATCATCCATTCGTCATAATATAAAAGTCGATATCCATCAGAAGAAGAATCTATGGAAATCCATATTCGATCATTTTTGTTGTAGGTATAACCAATAACTTTTTGTTTTTCAGACAATGTTATATCCGATCTGAAAAAATAATAAGGTTTTAATCCTTCGCGAATACTACGTTTATTTGCATATTTCATTGCTTGTAATAAAGCGACTTCATTTGCGACTGTATCGTGTTCAAGACATCGGTTGTTGCTATTGTTTTTTTCTTTTTTGTATGTCGAAATAGAATCAGATAAATCATCCCACATAGACTGTATTATTTCACAGTTGGTTACAGGGTATTTATCAATCAAATACGAGCCTGTTACAGATATAAGCCTTTTATCATCCGTTCTCTTAAAAAGGTCACACATTGAAGTACTTAATATATTTTCAATAGAAAATTCGCTAGAATCACTGTATCCCAAAAGAACTTCTTCATTCATGAAATTCAGATACTTCATGCCGACCGCTAAATTGAGTTTATAGGCGTTGTCTGAGTCGGAAAATTTCACATTGATAGGGGATACTCCGATAAGTATTGGAATTTGAACTTTTAAACACGATTCACTGAGAATTTTAGTATCTAGCGAGGTTTCCCATGCGCGGACTTTTGAGTCAAAACAAATTTTGACGTTCTCGTTCTTTTCGACTTCTAGCCACGTCTCTGCACTTAAAGAATCTCGGTGCAAATCTATTGATCGTTGAACTATGCTCAAGTTGTCATCCGAACATGCGGTATAAAGAATCGCAACCGCAAACAGAACTGCACAAACAAAAACTAAAAGCAAAGTCTTTTTCATTTTACACCTTATTCCATACAACGGAATATACAAAATAATGCAAAATCCACTTGTTCAAAAACACCTCGTTTTCTATCTAAAAATTTTTTACACTGAAGTTGCTGATACATCTAATAGGATGGATTAGAGGTCGTTTAAACGCATGCGTTCTCAATGGCCAAAATGCTCGCTAGCTCGCATTTAGTCGACTGGCCTGTCTCAATCCAAACGGTTACTTTACAAATTTCTTCGAACTTTATATATTTGGAGCACTAAAGCACTGGTATGTGCTCTGGTTTGCTTCGAATAACGCTGTTCGCGTTATTCTCACCCTACGGGCTTTTCGAGCTTGCGCTCTCAAAGGCTTAAACGCTCCTTAAGGTCGCGTTTAATCGACGGGTCTCAACCAGATCACCCCCGGTGCTGGCACCGGGGGTGATCTGGTTTCGACAGGGTTACCGAAGTGTTAGTTGCAAGTCGAGGTCTCAGACGAGGG
>CAMJNF010000018.1 GCA_946407235.1 uncultured Fibrobacter sp.
TTACGACCTTATATTCAGCAGCAAATCAAGCATAACGGTCAGCAAACGCACTTATTTAGCAATGGATATCGGAACTGAATTTTACACTGTTTATCAAGGCCCGTTCCTTATTGAATTTTTTCCGATGAATAAATATATTCTCAAGAAGGATTAGAGAGTATCTCAGATAGATTTTGTAGATTGACAACATGCCTTTCACTCAAGAATATCTCAAAGATTACGAAGAAAAAATTCGCCAGCTCCCGCTGGAAGAATTATACGATATTCTCAGTCTCATTCGAGATGATCCTTTCAAAGCGGACGACTCTCCAGAACGGGTGAAAATTGTTGAAAATCGAATTCGAGAACTAGACTCAAACTACATTAACGAACAAGACAAAACCCCAATCAGTTTGATTCCAACGGAAGAATTAAACAATAGACTAGAAGAAGAGTTTCAAAAGAAGCCACACACAAAATCAACAGTTATTCGGTGCATTGGTTTTATATCAATTGTGCCTGGATTTTTGCTTCTTCCTGCAAAAAATGAAAATGGCCTGTCTTTAGGGATGCCTTTTATATCTATAACTCTTTTCTGTTTTGCATACGCGGGTTTAATAGACAAGCGAGTCCACGTTCGAGGTGAAGTTATCCATCAAACCGCCCATCCAATTGCCTTCTGGTGTATTATAATCATGGAAATCATCGGGGCATTACTGGGAATTGAAGAAATAATTAGCAAGGGTTTTGATTAGAATTGCAGAAATACAATCGATACAGATATACCATTTTGCGAAGTAAAAATCAATTTATTACGAATATTGAATAACTATATTAGGGACATATCCCCCAAACAACAAAAATCTCCGTAACACTCGTGTTGCGGAGATTTTTTTGCTTGGAAATCGTACGGTAGCCAGATGGCCAAAACTCTCATTTCATTTCGTGTTTTGCCCTTCGGGCTTGCTTGAGCTTCGCTCAAGTCAAGGCTTAAAACCGGCTGCGTTCGCTTCGCTCTCGACGGTTTTAATGTCCTCGCCCCTATTCGGCTACGCCGAGTGGCTCGGACCCTACGGGCTGCACGCACGCGTGCAGCGCAAAATCCACCATTCGTTTTCTCTCCGTTCAAACATTGGCGGATTTTGTCGAACTGACTTCGTCTGTTCTCACTGACTATCTATGATACGAAAAAAGGACCCGCAAGGGGTCCTTTTTCGTATCGGGGTAGCCAGATTCGAACTGACGACATTCTGCTCCCAAAGCAGACGCTCTACCAGGCTGAGCTACACCCCGAAGTGCATGCAAATATAGCAAAAATTACACGAAATTTAAGTAAAATATCAAAAAAAATTCAAAAAAAGTTGAATAAACTAGCCCTTTGATAAATTACGGTTGCACCAAGACACAACGGACAGAATAAGCATAATAGCCACGGATTAACGATTCCTTCTCAAGCTCATATTGCCTAGAAAGAATCCATCCATAATAGAGCTTGTCATTTTCACCCCAAAAATAAGCTCTAGTACCTTCCCCATCGTATATTCCGCCTTTAGTGCGGTAACCCGCCGGAACAGCCGAAAAGCCGCTAGCATTCGTCGCAGAGACTTTATCATCCCAGGCACCAACAGCGCGCAAAGGAATATTAACGTCATCCACGTCATTTTTAATCTTCACCGTATTCCGCATAAAAGACCATTCCTCTTCTGTAGGCAACCGCCAACCTTCAGGACAAGCCTTGACGGCGTCATCTTCTTGATACAAGCGCCCGTATTTATCGCAGTTGGTGATAACATCGTCATAGCAAAACGCCGAATCCAAAACGATTGAACCGTCCAAGCTCCTGTAAAAGTTCAGGTTCTCGGCCATCCAGGTTTTCCCCTCGATTTCAACGGTCTTATAGATTTTACCATCGCGAATGTCCTGTAACGATCCATACACAATTCCAGATAGCGCCATAGACGAACTCGACGCCCCAGAAGAACTTGAAACGGGTTCATCGCTTTCGCAAGGCGGCATATCCACCTCAATCAAAGCAGCCCCTTCGCACTTATAGAATATCTGTAAATCCCAATTATAATAGGTCATGCTGTTCGGGCATTCTATTCTGACATTTTCGACACTCTTCAGAGTGACTTTAGCCATTCCGTCTTTATAGCAAGCCGCGACACTGCTACTGGAAACAAGCGTTTTCCCAGTCTCGATGCCCGATGAAATATTGGTTTCGCCTACAGAACTTGCGGGAGCAACAGACACCGAGCTGCTAGAGGGTTCTACCGACAGATCCGGGCCACTACTAGAACTGCTATCGCAAGCAAGCATCATGAAAGAAAGCGAAGCGCCCAAAACAAGCGGACAAACCAAAGACAAATGGCGATTTTTCATAAATTCACCTTTTTACAATACAATAGTTAACATTCCAACAATAGCCGAAATATACAATTTTATCTGTAACGGCACTAATAATCTGAAGTTAAAACGTAAAAAAACAAAAAAACTCACTTTTGTGCACTGAAAATATTGACAAATGCCCAGTTGTGCATTATATTTTATACAGCATAATTCCAGAACCCTTTATGACGAGAGGCAAACAATGGAAAAATTCAATGAAAACCGTAAAGAAATGACGGCCAGACAAGAAGAAATCTACGAATACATCAAGAAGTATTCCAAGGAAAATCATATGCCGCCGACAGTCCGTGAAATCGGCAATCATTTCGAAATTTCTTCAACGAACGGCGTACGATCCATTCTCGCAGCCCTCATCAAAAAAGGCTATATCAATCGTTCCCCGCGTCTTAGCCGCGGTATCGAAATTGTCGATACCAAAGATGATTCCACCGCCAAGGAATCTCCCAGCAACACTATCGAAATTCCAATTGTCGGTCGAGTGGCTGCTGGTACGCCGATTCTCGCGGTTCAAAATCTGGAAGGCACAGTCACGATTGACAGAGATTTTCTCGCCTGCCGCAGTGATGTCTTTGCACTCCGCGTCAAGGGTGATTCCATGATCAATGCAGGCATTTTCGATGGAGACCTGATTTTTGCACGTCAGCAGAAGACGGCAGATCTTGGAGAAATCGTTGTCGCCCAAATCGATAACGAAGCAACAGTCAAGTACTACCATCCGAGCGCAGACCATGTTGAACTGCGACCGGCAAATCCGAAGTACAAGCCAATCATCGTGAACGACAAGAAAGACTTTTCCATTGCAGGCCGCGTCATCGGCGTCATGAGAAGAGTCAATTAGTTTATTTTCAAAACAATATAAAAAACCGAGGTTCAACGCCTCGGCTTTTTTTTAATGGATTCGACTCTCGCCTATCGAGGTTGTCCCTCGCTTCGAGGATGACGTATTAATCGTCGAAATCGGCGAGTTCCTCTTCTGCTTCCTTCAAGTCTGCAGCGTCTGGTCCTTCAAATTCATCATCATCTGCTTCGTCAAGAGAGTCGCCACCCATAGCGCCCAACTGGTATTCCACCTTACGGGCTTCCTTGGACTGACCCAAGTGCAAAATAGCGGCACATTCTTCGCAGTAACCGAGATGCTTATCGACCCAGAATTCCGGAGACACGAGGTTCTTGTTGCAGCGCGTGCAAATCTGCGTTGCAGCTTCGCGCGTGAACGCGGCATTCTGTTCCTCGAGTTCCTTCAAGATTCTTTCAGTCAATTCTTCCTGAGTTTCTTCGGCAAGAGAAATCTTGTGGCGAATTGCGGAAGTCGGCTTCTTTTCGAGGTTCTTCATTTCAGAAGTAACCTTTTTCTTATTGGCACGTTCTTCCTGTTCGTCAATTTCAACAAACATAATGAACTTGCAAGGCTTCTTACCGCCTTCAAGCAAAACAGCATAAGGATATTCAGACTTCACTGGAGCCTTCTTCACTTCGACCTTTTCAACAACTTCGACTTTTTCGGGAGCTTTGGCAACAACCTTTTCAGCTTCCTTAACAGGTTCTTTTACAACCTTCTTCTCAGCTTCCTTTTCCTTGGCTACTTCAACAGGCTTTTTTGCAGCTGCTGGAGCCTTGGCCACGACTGCCGGTTCAACCTTTTTTGCCGGAGCACTTTTCTTTGGAGCTTCAACCGGTTTGGCGGCAGACTTCTTTGCAGGTGCCGGTGCAGCCTTTACAGCTTTTGCGGGCTCCTTCTTAGCAGGAGCTTCCTTTTTAGCGACGGGCTTTTTAGCTGGAGCGGGAGCAGACTTAGCAGGTGCAGCTTTTTTTGCCGGTGCCGGAGCGGGCTTTGCAGCGGGCTTCTTTGCCGGAGTTGCTTTAGCGGGAGCCTTAGCGGGTGCAGCCTTTTTTGCCGGTGCCGGAGCAGCCTTTGCTGCAGGCTTCTTGGCAGAAGCAGGCTTTGCAGCTTTCTTTTCAGAAGCACTCGCCTTTGCAGGCGCTTTAGATGTCGCTTTTTTGGAACTCATATTTACTTCTTTTCCACAATTTTAATGTTCAAAATCGGATCATACGGGTCAATGCGGCACACGACGTCGTGCCCTTTAATGACCTTACCAAACACGGTATGCTTGCCATCCAAGTGCGGTTGCGGGAGATGCGTGATAAAGAACTGCGAACCACCAGTGTTCGGACCTCTATTCGCCATAGAGATCACACCGGTTTCATGCTTGAGGTCGTTCACCTCATCATCAATCGTGTAACCAGGACCGCCAGTTCCATCGGCCTTCGGGTCTCCCCCTTGAATCATGAATCCCTGAATAACACGATGGAATACAAGACCATTGTAAAAACCCGAACTAGAGAGATCAATAAAGTTGGCAACGGTATTCGGAGCAGCCTTGAAATTCAAGTCCACCACGATTACCCCCTCATGTGTTGAAATCTCAGCAAGAATCTGAGAAACCCCTGTATAATCCTTATTGAAAACCTTTCCAGCAGCAAAAGCATTTGCGGCAAGACATAAGGCACTGCAAAAAATGAGCTTTTTTAACAAAACTTAACTTCCGTAGTTATATCGTTCTACAAGAATAATTTGTAGGCTAGAATATAGTTTTTTTTTAAAGGGTTCACAGCAAATACCATAAAACAGGCACAAGATTTCTATATTTATGCAAAAACTCTTCAACATTTTAATATGCCGCAAAACAACAATATCCGTAATTTTAGCATTATCGCCCACATCGATCACGGCAAATCCACCTTGGCCGACAGAATGATTGAACTGACCAAGACCGTTTCCAAGAACGAAATGATGAACCAGCTCTTGGACGACATGGATCTGGAACGCGAACGCGGCATTACGATTAAGGCTCACGCCATCCGCATGGTTTACGAAAAAGATGGCGAAGAATACATTTTGAACATGATCGATACGCCGGGGCATGTGGACTTCACCTACGAAGTTAGCCGTTCCCTCGCCGCTTGCGAAGGTGCCATTCTTGTGGTGGACGCTAGCCAAGGCATCGAAGCCCAAACGCTCTCGAACCTCTACCTTGCTATCGAGAACGACCTTACCATCATCCCGGTTTTGAACAAAGTAGACCTTCCGGGTGCTCAGCCCGACCACGTGGCGCAACTCGTGGGCGACCTGCTCGGTTACGATCCAGACCAGATTCCGCGCATTTCGGCCAAGACAGGCCTCAACGTGGAACAGGTGCTCGACAAGATTGTCGATGAAATCCCAGCCCCGAAGGGTGATGCAGGCAAGCCGCTTAAGGCGCTCATCTTTGACTCCGTCTACGATTCCTACCGCGGCGTGATCAACTACATCCGCATTGTCGAAGGCACGCTCAAGGCGGGCATGAAGATCCGCATGATGAAGACCGGCGGCGAATACGTGGTGACCGAAGTCGGTACATTCAGCATGCGCCGCGACCCGCGCCCGGAACTTTCCGAAGGCATGGTCGGCTACGTACTCGCGAACGTCAAGACAATTAGCGACGTAAAAATCGGTGACACACTCACGGATGCAGCAAACCCTGCCGAAGAACCGCTCCCGGGCTATAAAGATGTGCTCCCGATGATTTACTCGGGTATCTACCCCATCGACCCGGAAGACTACAAGGATTTGCGCGAAGCCCTCGAAAAGCTCCGCCTCAACGACTCCGCCCTTTGCTGGGAACCGGAAACTTCCGAAGCGCTCGGCTTTGGCTTCCGCACAGGATTCCTCGGACTTTTGCACATGGAAATCGTGCAGGAACGCTTGGACCGCGAATTCAACGTGGACATCATCACGACCGTGCCGAACGTGGAATACCATGTTTACATGAGCGACGGCTCCATGGTGAAAATCGAAAGCCCGTCCAAGCTCCCCGATGCTAGCCGCTACGACTATATCGAAGAACCTTACGTGAAGGCTCAGATCTTTACGCCGAAGGAATACGTGGGTGCCATGATGACGCTTTGCGAAGAAAAGCGCGGCACGTTCGAAACGATGGAATACATCGACGAAACGAAGGTCATCCTCAAGTATGACCTTCCGCTTGCCGAAATCATGTTCGACTTCTACGACCGCCTCAAGTCTTTGAGCCGCGGTTACGCAGGTCTCGACTACACGCCAAGCGAATACAAGCGCAACAACCTCGTGAAGCTCGACATTCTTTTGAACGGAGACCCGGTCGACGCCTTCTCCGTGATTATCCACCGCGACAAGGCGAACACCTACGCGAACGCCATTTGCGTAAAACTCAAGGACCTCATTCCGCGCCAGCAGTTCGACGTGGCCATCCAGGGTGCTATCGGCGGAAAGATCATCAGCCGTTCGACCGTGAAGGCTGTCCGCAAGGATGTGCTTGCCAAATGCTACGGCGGTGACATCACCCGTAAGCGCAAGCTCCTCGAAAAGCAGAAGGAAGGTAAGAAGCGCATGAAGAGCATCGGCTCTGTAGAAGTGCCGCAAAAGGCGTTCCTTGCCGTGCTTTCGCTCAGCGACGATTCCACCGGCGGCAACGATTAATTGTAGTTTGTAGGACGATGTCAGCACTCGATCGTAAAGTCAAGTCTTTACAACGACGCCATTCTCGGGCGCACGTGTTTCTCCTTGTCTTTATACTCGGCGTTGTTCTCGCCATTATGGTTGGCGTGCGTTACTACGTAATAGAACCCGTCCGCATGCAGGACAATTCGCTATATCCTAAGTTCAAAAAGAACAGCGTTCTGTGGATGTGCAAACTCCCGAATTGCACTGAAAACATCGTAGACGGAGATTTCGTCTGGGGAGTCATGCGGAATCAAGACAACATGGTGCGTAGAGTTTTAGGCGTTCCAGGCGATTCCATTACGATTACGAACAACGGTAAAGTCTATACGCCCCATCGCAATTTCAAGTGGAATGGCGAAGACGCTTTTATCGAAACACGAAGCATCTATGTACCGCGCAAAGGCGACACGCTCCGATTCGACCAACTTAACGATGTAGAACAGGATTACCTCATTTCGCTGATGCATGAACAGAACGAAAAATTCTACATCAAGTCTAGCCTCTGGCAAGGCAACCGTGAAATGCCCATCGAGCGCATCGGTTCAACCAAGCTCGGCAACCGCCTCGTTAGTTTGCAAGAAATCGACTACATGCCATGGCAAGACCGATTCCTTGTAGAACTCCAGATATTCCTTGCAGAACCGGGCAATACACCGATTCATATCAAACGAGAACTTTACAGCGCCAAGGATTCCTCGAAGATTTCTTTTTACGTTGTTCCGGAAGACTGTTATTATCTGATTTGCGAAAAAGCTAACCACTGTGCAGATTCAAGAGAAATCGGCTTCTTCACAAAGAATCGTCTCTTGGGTCGGGCAAACAAAGTCGCAAATAAATTACAAAAACAAGTTGATAACAAAATTTCTAAAATTCAAGAAGTCTTAAAAAGTTTCGTAAAGGGCTTTTTAAAAAAAGACAAGAAAAAATCTCAGCAGAAAAAACTTAAAAAATCCCAAAATAACGACGCTACCAAAACTTAAATTTTTTAAGTTTCCATAAAATAATCAAATAGAGAGGATACCAAAAACGTATCCATACGTTTTCTTTCTGTTTCATTTCCAATCCCTTTAAACAACAGGGAAAAAGTAGAAACCTATTCTAAAAAAAACGAACAAGCGACAAATTTTGCAAACAACCGTTTGCAAAATCATAAAAATAAAAGATTGGCGTATAAAAAAGGTCACCTCTAAAAAAAAATATAGAGGCGACCTAGAAAATCCCTGAACAAGTCCAGGGATTTAATCTTACTGTTTATTCGCTTCGCTTGTGCTTAGCAAATAGGCATCGATGAATGGACGGATTTTTCCGTCAAGCACACCAGCTGTATCGGAAGTTTCCACGCCAGTACGCAAATCTTTGACCATCTGGTAAGGCTGCAATACGTAGCTGCGGATCTGGCTACCCCATTCGACCTTCTTCTTCTCGGCCATGCGTGCATCGCGCTTCGCTTCTTCTTCCAAGCGGTAGTGTTCAGCAACCATAGTCTTGAGCATTTTATAGCAAGTTTCGCGGTTCTGGATCTGCGAACGTTCGGTTTGGCAACTCGCCATGATGCCAGTCGGCAAGTGAGTCATTCGCACTGCGGAATCGGTCTTGTTGATGTACTGGCCACCGGCACCGCTACTGCGGTACGTGTCCACGCGAACTTCGGACATGTCCAAATCAAATTCGACGTCTTCGTGTTCGGGGTACAGATAAACAGCCGTAAAACTCGTATGGCGACGAGCATTTGCATCGAACGGGCTAATACGCACCAAGCGGTGGACGCCAATTTCCGAACGGAGGAGCCCGTATGCGTTTTCGCAAGTAACTTCTATCGTTGCACTCTTGAGGCCCGCATCTTCGGCTTCCTGGAAATCCACAACCTTGAAGTCCATATTTTCGCGTTCAAAGAAGTGCGTGTACATGCGGAAAAGCATAAGTGCCCAGTCTTGCGATTCGGTTCCGCCTGCCCCCGGATGGATGGACATGAGGCATGCGCAGGCATCATCCGGTCCGTTTAACATCTTCTTGAATTCCATCTTCTCCACACGCGCTCTGAGTTCCGCGATATCGGATTCAAGCGTTGCGGTAAGGTCCGCCGATTCCTCATCCTTGCTCATTTCGTAAAGCTCGGCAAGGTCATCGCAGGTCTGGGAAACTTCTTTCCAAGAATCGATAAGCCCCTTGAGATTGCCGATTTTTTTCATCATTGCCTGCGCCTTTTCCTGATCATTCCACAGGTTCGGGTCGCTAGAATCTTTTTCAAGGACGTAGAGTTCTTCGGTCTTTTCTTCTAAGTCAAAGATACCCCCAGAGTTTATCAATGCGTGTACGCAATTCGATAAGCCCGGTGTGTGTAGTGTTGAACATAAGTGATTAGTGGTTAGTGTGAATAATTATGAATTAGGAGTTCGGAATTCGGAGTTGTTTATAAAAAAAATTAGGAACAATCTGTTAGGATTATTCCTAATTCATAATTCCGAAATCCGAATTACTTAGAAGCGCCGATTGCCTGAGGCGGTTCGTACTTCTTGTCGAGGTACTGCACCTTGTAGGTCTTGCCAAGTTCATCGAGATAAGCCTTGAGCTTAGCCTGGCGTTCCTGTTCAGCCTGCACACGGAGGATGTAGTCAATCTGGTGCTTGTAGCTATCGTACTTGCCATCATTCTTTTCAGTAAGCATGAAGATAGAAACGCCGTCATTTTCGGTGATGACTTCAGAAATTTCACCAACCTTAATCTTGCCGACAGCCTTGGCGAAAGCAGCGCTCTTGGACTTAGCGACAAACTTGTTCATAATGCCACCAGTCTTCTTGGCTTCCTTGTCATCGCTGTAAACGGCAGCGAGCTGAGCAAAGGTTGCTTTCTTGGAGCGAACCTGGGCTGCAAGACCCTTCAACATATCCTTAGCATCGTTAATTTCCTGAGCGTTCTTACCCTTGGTAGAGATGAAGATGCGTGCACCGCTAATGGTATCGTTGATGGCGACTTTAGTCTTGTTGAGTTCCCAGAAAGCCTGAAGTTGCTTTTCGGTCGGAGCTTCCGGATACGGAACCTTCTTTTCGAGGATGATTTCGCTCTTAAGCTGATCTTCAATCTTGGACTTGAACTGAGCCATCGTCGTGTTGGACTTCTTGAGTTCCTTCTGGAAAGCATCTTCGCTCGGGAACTGCTTCTTGAAGAGTGCGGTCAAGCTATCAACCTTACCCGCAGACACCTTGATACCCATCTTCTTTGCTTCGAGCTTGATGAGTTCCTGACCCACGAGATTATCGACAACAGCATAGCGAAGTTGAGTCATCATTTCGTCATTCAACTTCTGACCCGGAGCCTGTTGCTGACCAAGCATCGTTGCAAGGCTATCAATTTTACCAGCAGAAATACCAGTCTTTTCGACACGGATAACATCCATGCTTTTCGAATTCATCAACTGAGCAGAAGCAATACCGGCGGTAAGGAGCACGGCTGCAGCACCACGAGAAATAAGTTTAAGAGACATTATTTATCCTTTTATAAAAATTCAAGGGTTTTAAAATTCAAGGGTTAATATAGAAAACTTACATCGAGCGAGCGTATCATCAGTGTGATTTTACGCAAACAAAACAATGTTCTTACAAAAAATTGAACATAAGGCTTGTTTTTGCTAAATTATTGCATATGAACAAGATTAAAGTATATACGTTGCAAGGCAAGTGGACTGGGGATTTCGATTCCAACAACAAGTGGTACAAGGACGAAGCTCTCAAGCTCAAAGGCAAGGACATCGATTTGCTCATCCTCCCCGAACTTTTCCACACTCCGTACTTCCCGTTCGAAGAAAACGCAGACTTTTTTGACCTCGCTATCGAAAAAGATCATCCGATTGTCGCCGAATGGCAGGCAATTGCAAAGGAACTGAATGCCGTTGTCGTGTTCCCGTTCTTTGAAAAACGCGCCCGCGGCATTTACCACAACTCCGCATTCGTGTTCGAACGCGACGGAAGCATCGCAGGGCTTTACCGTAAGAGCCACATTCCCGATGATCCAGCCTTCTACGAAAAGTATTACTTTATTCCGGGCGACACCGGTTTTGAACCCATCAAGACGAGCGCTGGTACGCTCGGTGTGCTCATTTGCTGGGACCAGTGGTTCCCCGAAGCAGCCCGCATCATGAGCCTCAAGGGTGCCGATGTGCTCATCTACCCGACCGCTATTGGTTGGATGGATTCAGAGCCGAAGGAAATTTACCCGCGCCAGCAAGATAGCTGGATGACAGTCATGCGCGGACATGCAATTGCAAACCGCACGTTCGTAATTGCCGCGAACCGCTCGGGTGTCGAAGGACACCTCACATTCTGGGGAACAAGCTTCGTCGCAGCTCCGGACGGATACATCTTGCAAAAATGCGATCCGGAATTTTTAGGCGCAAGCTATGTCGAGCTAGACCTTGCCGAAACCGAGGAAAATCGCCGCTGGTGGCCGCATTTCCGCGACAGACGCGTGGACCTGTACAAGGACATTTTGAAGATTTGGGCTGACTGACGTCGAGAACTTAGAACTTAGTTGGTAGAACTTAGAAGAAATATTAAAGGACCGAGTATGGCAACGAAAAATTCAATTCGTTATCCGGCGGAATGGGAAAAGCAGAGCGCCACGTGGCTTGCTTTCCCGCACAACAAGACGAACTGGTATGGTGAACGCGGCATCAACATCCGCAAGTTCTATGTAGAGCTAATTCGTAACATTACGCAATTCCAGCCGGTGAATCTGCTGCTCCCCGCCAAGAACTTTTTGACCGACGAAGAAAAGGCGGCTCTCGCCAATCGCCCGTTCCCGGTGAACTTCATCGTCATCAAGACGAACGACATCTGGATCCGCGACTACGGTCCGTTCTTTATGAAGAAGGGCGACAAGAAGGTCGTCACAGAAACGCAGTTTAACGCCTGGGGCGCCAAATTCCCGCCATGGGGACTCGACAACGCGATCCCGCAAAAGATTGCCGAAAAGCAAAAACTCCCGCTCAACGAAAGCGTCCCGTTCATCTTTGAAGGCGGCGCTATTGAAGTGAACGGTGACGGTCTCGGCATCACGACCGAAGATTGCCTCGTCGGCAAGAACCGCAATGACGAAAAGGACTTGAAGAAAGTCGTGAAGGCCCTCTGCAAGGCCTTCGGCCTCAAGGAATTGCTCGTGCTCCCGCACGGATTGCACGGCGACCATACGGACGGCCACATCGATAACGTGGCACGCTTTGTCGAGAAAGACAGAGTCGTCATGTGCATGACGGACAACAAGCGCTCCCCCAACTACTCGATTTTGACTGAAGCCAAGCAGTTCATCGAAAGCTGGCTCAAGGATCATTACGAAACCGCCAAGGTCGATACGCTCCCGCTTCCGCCGCAGCGCGTGCTCGACGATGGACAAATCTTGCCGGCATCGTACATGAACTACATCTACGTGAACGGCGGACTCATCTTCCCGAAGTACAAATGCCCAAACGACGCCAAGGCCAAGAAGTATTTCGAAAGCGTCTATCCGGATCGCAAAGTGATCGGAATCGATTGCCGTACGGTCATCGAAGAAGGCGGAAGCCTTCACTGCATGAGCAAGCACGAATCAGAATAGTGGTTAGTGGTTGGTGGTTAGTGGTTAGGATTGCAATTAGAACGTTCCTTTTACATCCCTGTTTACTAACCACTGTTTACTAACCACTTTTCTTAGCTTTCGCGATTGCTTCTTTTGCTAGTTTATCTACAAGTTCATTCCACTTGACGCCTGTGTGGGCGGCAACTTTTTCAAACTGAACGCGGTGCAAGTACGGCTTGGCCGCTTTTACATACATTTGAGCAATATTGCTCTTGGCTTGCCATTCACCTTTTGCCCAACGAGCGATTCCCTCGTAATCATGGCAAATGACTCCATTCATGTTGTGAGCATCAAGCCAACGCATCGCCTGGAACGAAGCCATCACTTCCCCATCAATATTGCGGCTCTCCGCATCAAATGCCGTAATTCCTGAGCCACGCGCAAGTTCCTTGTCGTCTTCAGTTACAACAAAAGCCCAACCTGCAGGCCCAAATCCCGGAGAAAATGAACCATCGACAAATACACGGATCCCATCGGGCGCAGGGGCCTCCATTCCGTCGAGCCAAGCCTGAGCCTCCTCGCGGGAACTGAAGGATTTGAACAAAACACCTTTAACCCCATGCGTGAGCTTTTGGCACTCGTCCCACGTGGTTACGATTTTCTTTTCATTTTCGCTTTTCACAGCATAGAACTTTAGTTTAGGCATGGCGCAAATTTATATATTTTTGCTGAAATAAAAAATAGGAGTTCCTTTGTTTTCTTCACGGTACTTTGCCGACGACAAACGTTTTTGGGTTTTACGCTTACTTTGCAAGCCATTGTTGTATAAATGGTTTATTTACAAAGCGGGAAAAATAAAGAATCCCAAGACTTTTTCATTTCCCAAGTGCCTACAAGATGGTGAAAAGACCATATTCTTCATGCCCGACGAAAAGGAAATCGCCAAGGTCATCTTGAGTGAACTCCCCGAAGAAAGTCTCAAATCGATTTTGTTTGTCGCCCATGGCGATCTTGAAATATTCTTTTCAAAGAAAAAAGCCCAAGTTTTGTACTACACAACCAAAGGCTGCCGCTACGGGGAAACGCTTTTTGAAAAACTCGAATCCCAGATAAAAAATTACGCTCCCGTTGCCTGTGTCTATCCAGGCCCTTACAAGCCGCAATTTTTATACCTTGCGCTTGTCAGCGGAGCCGCATGCCGTGTCGGTTTTGACTGTACCAAGGAGTACCCGTTCCTAAACGTAAGCCTCCACCAGCTCAAGACCATTTCGCCCGCAAGAATGATGGCTCGCTATTTTATAAAGGATAAAAAAGGCTAGCCATGCAAAAGATGTTTTCGACAATCATCACCGAAAATGGCGGCTACGCGGACTTGCACATGCACACCAAGCTCTCCGACGGCACCCTATCGGTCGATGAGCTGCTCATGCTTTGCAAACGCAAGGGGCTTCGTTGCATATCCATCACGGACCACGACAACCTCGATAGCTACAAGCTTGCCGAGGAACCCGCCAAGGAAATCGGTCTCGAAATCATCCCGGGAATAGAAATTTCAGCCGTATGGCAAGGCAAGGACATCCATATTCTGGGGTACTTCTGCGACCCGACAAACCTCGCCCTCAACATGGAACTTGAGGATTTCGCAAAGCAACGCATAGCCCGTGTAAAGGCAATTATCAAAAAATTGAACGCCCTTGGCATCGGCATAACGTTCGAAAAAGTCCATTCCTACTGTAAAGGAAAAATCATCGGCCGACCGCATATTGCCATGTCGCTCGTCGATGAAGAATACATTTCAAACTTTTCCGAAGCGTTCACGAAATATCTTGGTGATGGATGCATTGCTTTCGTCGAAAAGAAGGGACTCAACCCGCAACAAACAATTCGACTGATTGAAAACGCAGGCGGCATTGCCGTCCTCGCCCATCCGTACAAGTCCGGCCTTAGCGACCAGTTCATCGAGAACATGGTGGAATGGGGCATTCAAGGCATGGAAGTCTACAGTCCCGCTCAAAAGGGCGCCATTGGCCGTAAATACAAGGAAATGGCTCAAAAGTTCGGTCTTGTCGGTACAGGAGGTTCCGACTTCCATACCGAAAGTGGGACTTACCCCCCAGGTTGCATGAAAATGCCCTACACCGTTGTCCAAGCACTCCGAGAAAGGCGCGAAAAGTCTCGTGCAGAATGGTTCTAATGAATCGTGGAATTCTTTTTACTGCAGTTTTGTTTACGCTTGTTTCAAGCGTTTTTGCCGATGTCATTCATGCCAAGCGTAGCGTTCGTCCGACGCCTCAAGATTCTGTTTTTGAAACAGTCAATGGTCCCGATCCGTTTCCACGAGAAACCGATGCCGGCCGCTGGGTAATTCCGCTCCGCGAAGTCATGCAGCGCACTTACGACGTTTCGGGCCAAAAATCGGAATGGGTTCTCGGCACGTCCATCCTCGGCAGTCCGGAACTCCCCGCAAGATCTCTTGGAATCGGTTCGCTCAGCAAGCGTTACCCGAGCAAGCTCGCCGGGATATACACAACCCGTTTAAGTTTTGACGGTTCGACACTTGCACTTAATGGCGAAAACGGAATTCTCTTCGAAGAACGTCATGGTATCCCCGTCGATACACCGATTACAGATGTAAACTGGGAACGAGGACCATTCGAAGGAAACGCCCTTCGTCTTGAATTCCGACGCCTCATCACAGACTCGGTCACGCTGGATCTCGGCATCGCAAGCCATTCCGACTTGCTTTCAAAGCCTTATGAATACCAGCCAGTAACGCACTCGCCGTACTTCGCCATGGGGCGAGACTCCACGCAAATTCCATTTGGCGGCCGAAACATCGCGATGAACAGCATGCACATGCAACCGATTGTTACTTGGCGATTCGGCTACGGCAAGGCATTTTTCAAGATAAATTATTTAAGTCTTGACAACGCTGACAATTCGACACATAATGTTTTGCTCGACACATTGGACCCGACCGTTCGAAAATTCCAGACCGATCCGTACAGAATCATCATCGAAACTCGTACGTACGGTGGCGGCGTTGAGCTTTATCCCATCAAAGACTTGACTCTTGGAACGGAATTCCATTACGGCAATCACGAGATGGATTTGCGCAAGCTCCCCAAAATTGTCAAAAATGTCGACACGACTTACGATGATAAAGGTTGGCGCAGCCTCAACACGAACTATTACGACACAAGCAAAGTCCGCAATTACGAAACAATTCTCGGAAACTTTGACATCCGCTACAACACGTTCTTGAATCCACGCATCCGCTTTGAATATGAATTCGTGAATACCGATGAAACCGGCAACGAAAATAGAAAACAGACATACTATCAAGACCGAGAAATCGGCTATGCAGAAATTTCTGACACGCTCTTCGGGCATGCCTTGTTCCGTGCACAAGCAGGCTTGCAGCGCAACAGTTCGCTCCTGGACACCGTTGAATATGCGCCCGCATTTTCGATTGACGGAACGTACCTCCTCCCCCACAACTTGATAGCCAGCGCATCCTACCGTCACGACAACAAATTCCCTGACGTGAACCAGCTCAAGCTCACCGAAACAGGACGAGTCGCATTCCCAAACGAGCATCTCAAATATGAAATTCGCGACCGCGCCACAGCAAATATCGTATGGCAAAAACGTGATGTGTTTTATGGTCTCGGGCTCCGCTACGAGCACGCCAACAACCTGATCAAGCCGAACTGGGCTATCCGCGGAAAACTGGACTCCACTTACATCGACACGTCGTACATTGCAAATTACGAAACAATGGAAAAAAGGGACACGACAATTGTCCGCATGAACGATTCATTGGAATCGGCATTCCGTTACGAAAACTTGGACCATGCCCACACGCTCGACTGGCTTATGCAAGTCGGGTTCCGTCTCGGTAACTGGAAATTCTATCTGGAGCGCGGTCAAAAAATCACGCGCACTAAGCTCATTGACACTCCTTCGCTTTACTACAAGGGCAGCATCCATTGGCAAAACCGCTTTGTCAAAGACAGGCTCGGCGTAAGCGTCCGCGTAGATTTCCAATGGTTCAACAACCGCACTGACTGCACCATCAACGAAAAAGGCGAGCCGGAGCTCGTCTCTCTCAAGAAATACCTTGCAATGGACTTCGAAGCGCGTATGCAGATTCTTTCGTTTGAACTCTACAACCGCATCGAGAACTTCAACCACAGCATCTACGCGCCAGAATCCGGCTACACGCCCGAAGGATTGCGATTCGCCTACGGCATTGTGTGGACGTTCGGGAATTAGGAATACGGAATTCGGAGTTAGGAATTAAACGCTTTCGTCATCCTGACGCCAACGGCGGAAGGATCCAGTCAATTAATAGATTAAACACTCTGAATTCCGAGCAGCACAAGATACGCGACATACAGGCTCAAGAAAAGTGCGCCTCCAATTCGTCCAAAGCCAAAACGCTCTTCTTTTTTACGCGAGGCTTTTGCACGCTTGCTCTTGAAAAACGGGAAGCAAATCAAGAAAAGCAAAAGCGTGAGCGAAGACATTATCGGCAAATCGCGGCTCAGCACATCCGCTTCCATCGCCTTGATCGGTGTAATTACAGCAGCAATTCCTACAACAACAAGCGTATTGAAAATATTAGACCCAATAACGTTTCCTACCGCTAAATCGTTCTCGCCTTTACGGGCAGCAGCAATCGAGCTCGCCAGTTCCGGAAGCGACGTTCCAACCGCTACAATAGTAAGCCCTATCAGCAAGTCACTCACACCAAGCGCCTGAGCCACATTGATGGCTCCCCACACCAGCATTCTCGAACTTACAATTAAAAGCGCAAGCCCGACGAGCAACAACAACGATGATTTGACGATTGAAACAGGCCCCTTCGAGCTATTATATTCAGAATCAAGTTCATCCGTTTCTGCATTTTTTTTCCGCTTACGCTTAGCACTCAATTCGCTCCAGATATTGAAACCCATAATTACAACAAACGAAAGCAACAAGACCACGCCGTCGACAAACGATACATTCCCATCCATGAGTAAAAAGAGCGTCAAAACGGTCATCGCCATTAGAATCGGGATATCGCGTTTCATAGCTTCTTTCTTTACAACAACAGGAATAATCAGCGCCGTCACGCCAAGGATTAGCGCAATGTTTGCGATATTGGAACCGTAAGCATTTCCAAGAGCTAGCTGCGGAGTGTCATTCAAAGCTGACAAAATGGAAACGACAATTTCAGGTGCTGACGTTCCAAAACCGACAATGATCATGCCGATAAGGAACGTGCTCATGCCAAAAAATTGGGCCACGCCGACAGCCCCATCAACAAACCGGTCTGCACTCCAGACCAGAAAAACAAGGCCCACGACAATGGCCGCAATTGAAAGAATCATGTGTAATTAGAATGCGTAGAATGTTGCACCAACAGAAACAATCTTGGAAGACAAGTTATTCGTTGGCCAGTTACTGTAATCATCATACTGATTGTTGAGGCCCCAGCTGAATCGAGCATCAAAGCCGATATAACGATTTGCACGGACACCAAAACCAATTACAATGGACCAATCAAGCGCAGAGCGGTAATCTTCCTTTACCATATCTTCGCTAAGGTAATTTTTCTTGGCGCCCGTATTGTCAAGCGACTTCACCTTAAATTTATCGGCCAACGCAAATGACGGCTGGACACCCACATCAAAGAAAATATTAGACTTTGCACTCTTCAACGAAAGGAGGAGCGGCAAAGAGAGGCGGTACTGGCTGAAAGAAGCTCGGAATTCATGGTATTCATCTGATATTTTATCAGAATAGCTATTGGAAACCTTGGCATGTTCAAACAAAACGCCCGTTTTGAAAGCCATGTTGTACTCGTCAAGCGGAATCAACGCAAAACCGCCGACACTCCAAGCCAAGCCAGTATAGCGGTCATATTCATAGCGATCGTTATCACCCGAAAGGAATTCATTCCCGACAAAGCCCTGAAGACCAAACGTAAACTTCAACGGAATCAGTCCACGAAGTTCATCCATGTCGATGGAATCTGCGGTCGGCTTTTCTGTTATATAAACGGTTTTCACCATTGCACCGCTAGTTTCGACTTCGGCAGGTGTGTAAACCGGTTTGTAGACAAACTTTTTTGCAGCCTTCTTGGCGACCGGCTTTGCAGCCTCTTCACCACGAACCGCAGTAGGTTCAGAAAAGAAATTCTCTTGAGAAAGTTCTTGTTCGGCTTGAACAAATTTATCTTCAACTTTAGCTGGGGCAGTTTCAGCAACAGGAGCGGGAGCGGCATCGGCAGCCGGAACAACATCCTGAGCCATCACAGCAGATACGGCCAATGCGGTCAAAATTCCAGTAAACTTCAGATTCATAATGATCCTCCATAGATAATCACATAATATTATAGCATTTTTATAATTGAAAAACCAATCTAAATTACAAGTGCATCGCTTATAAAATACTAGATTATGCTATATGAAAACAAATATCGTAACAACAGCTTCGGGGAAAGCCAACGCTTACGCCCTTTTTTTCGTTAAAAAGTCTATCCAATTTTCAAATGTTCTTTCTGAAGATGCCGAAAAACAAGTCGAATCCGTTCTGAACGGCATGGATGACGGCCCGTTTGAAGACCTTGAATTTTTGGAAATCGACAACCAACCGACTATTTTTGTGAACGCAGCCAAGGAACGCGGTCTCTCAGCCCTTGATCACCTGCGCATGGCGGCCTACCGTCTCGCCAAAAAAGCAAGCAAGCGCCAAATTCCAGTCGTTTCGATCATGCTTGCAGATGCGGCTCCGGAACAGTTCAAAAGCATTTTGCTCGGGCTCCATTACGCCGATTACAAGTTTGACGCCTACAAGAGCAAACAAAAGGAAGCTTTCCAAGTCACCTTCGAAATCGTTGCAGGCGAACATACGGCGGAATTCAAGAAAATTGCCGAAGAAGTCGCTGTCGAAAACAAGGCTATTGTACTTGCAAAGAATTTAATCAACACAAGTTCTAGCAACCTCACTCCGGCTGAATTTGTCGAAAATGCAAACACCATTGCAAAGTACACGCCGGGCCTATCGATAAAAGTCCGCAATATGAAGCAGCTTGAGAAGGAAGGCTTCATGGGCCATGTGACCGTCGGTAAAGGCAGCTCGCACGAACCATACATGATAACGCTTACCTATGACGGATCTAAGCGCACTGGGAAAAACGTAAATAAAAATGCGCGCACTTTCGCAGACCACCTGGTCATTGTTGGTAAGGGGCTCACGTTTGATACGGGCGGTCTCTGCCTCAAGCCGCCCAAATCCATGCCCGAAATGATTAGCGACATGAGCGGGGCTGCAACAGCACTTGCCGCCATTCAGGCCATCGCCACGCTTGAGCTCCCGATCAAGGTGAGCGCCGTCTGCTGCCTCGCCGAAAACGCTATCGGCAACAAGTCTGTGCTACCGGGAGACATCTTTACTGCCAAGAACGGAAAGACGGTCATGGTCGACAACACGGATGCCGAAGGACGCCTCGTGCTCTCGGATGGCCTTGCCGAAGCGGGCCTCATTGGAGCCACGCATATCGTGGACCTCGCTACGCTCACGGGTGCCATGGTTCGCGCTTTGGGCTATGCTGTTGCCGGATTCTTCAGCAACGACGACGATCTCGCGCTCAAGGTAATAAACTGCGGCGAAGCCTGCTGTGAAAAATTCTGGAGCATGCCGCTCGAAGAAGAATACGCCGATGCTTTGAAGGATCATTTCGCAGACCTAAAGAACACCGGAAGCGATGCCGGTGCAATTGCAGCCGCCCTTTTCTTGCAAGAATTCGTTCCCGAAGACACCGCTTGGGCGCACTGGGATATCGCAGGCACTGCATTCGTGAACAAGACCTGGAAGTACACCGAATATGGAGCGACCGGTTTTGGCGTACAGACGCTCATTGAACTTGCAAGACGCATGTCTAGCGCAAGCAATGAAGAAAGCGATGAAAACGCAGACTCCGACGGAGGAGTTCCATGCGAAGAATACAAAGTGTGCTAAAAAAGCAATGAACGGCGCACTTTTCGGATAACAAAAACGACCGAGATTATAGATCCCGGTCGTTTTTTTTTTTGTATTAAAAAATTACTGATAAACACCCTTATCTGCAGAAGCCATGTTAAAGCCCATGACAACTTGTCCCTTATTTTCGCTGCGTTCATCTTCGCTGTACAATAAAATCTTGAATACTAAATATTTATGGTTCGTTGAAATAGAGACTTTTTCAAATGAATTGTTACTACGGTTTGAACCATCGATATAATCACCTGGATTATCAAAGTTAAAACCATTAAGATTAGCGCCCTGCTTTGTATATTTCTCGTAATTAGAATTGTTGCTTCCGTAAACGGTCAGGTCAAAATCTTGAGGAATACGGCCGATGTAAGAAATATCGTTTCCGCTACTAAGCCACGAAATGGCTGCAGAAGCCGGTTTCGTAGAACTCCCCAAATTCTTTGTGACAAACCAAATTTCCTTTTGATCATTGGCATTTGTACGAGTTTTAAGTTTTTCAATACTGCCATTCCAATAACGGGAATCGTAATCGAAATTAGGCTTGCTACCTACATCATCAAAAACCAAATACGTAAATGACGGAACTGATTCCATCACAGAATTACTAGGATAAGGCGGATTTATCGCCCACCCCTCAGACGTAAGCAACATAGCCTTCACAACTTCTGGATGCCAACGATAGAACGGATTTACTTCCAAAAGATAAGCTACCATGCCGGCCGTAAATGCTGCAGAGGATTCGGTTCCATAAAAGAAAGGATAATAGACATATTCACGGCCTGTAGCAATTTGACTATACGTTCTTCTGTAACCGCCAATAGTTAGATTGGTTAAATTGTAAATTTCAGGCTTTACGGAACCTCCGTTATAATTTTTTGTGGAAGTATAATTAGTGATTTGCAGATTTATGGGCTCCACAGAACCTACAGTGATGGCATTAGCTGCCTGCCCCATCATGCTAATATTCCCTTGCGAACTAGTTCCATCTATACCATAATTCCCTGCTGGAGCAAATTCAATTGTACGATACTTATAAATAAAGTTATCCAACGCCTTTGCATTTGAACTATAACTGTTCGAAGAACCCTTTGCCATTCCGTAATTACGTACACCAATATAAATTTGAGGTGTTTGGGCTGCCGGATTTCCATAGTCTATGGCTTTATCTACATATACAACATTTTTAGGAGAATTATCCATTAAAAGGAAATAGGTCCAGGAATCCCTCATTTCGTATCCAGGAGACGACATAAATGTTTCGTTTTCATTCATCCTGACATATTTTACAGGATACGTGACATACCCCATATAATGAGGTGGAGGTTCCACCCCATTTATTGGTACAGGAAGCGCATTCGCTCCCATATAAATTCCCACATAGGAAGCTTTATTGAGATAATCATTTTGAAGATATCTACGACGCAAAGCAATATCTCTAACATACCAAAGTACAGGACTCTGTATATATTGGCCATCTTCAAAAGGCGAAGGAGCACCATATGGGCCCGAAAACCCATAAGGCCAATAGTTGTCACGTGTAAGCGTATAAGCTCCACTGGTTTCAGAATGACTAAGACCTTCAAAAACCTCATAATTCGGATTAACATAGGGGTCTTCATTTACTTTAATAAACACACGATTTACGGCATTTCTATACCCATCCCAATTATATAAGCACAGCGAATTATTGCAATTGTCTGGGTTTGCATAATAATGACGTTTCAAATAAAAATGATTATTGTTAACATAGGATCTATACGATCCTTCAATGGCAGCGACGTCATCAGTCATCCCCGTTCTATGCAGGGCGCGAGATTCGAGCGAAGAACCGATCTTTTGCGGTTCGTTCTTCTTAACTTTGGAATAGTCAACACTCTTGTAGACCATCGGGGAATTCATTTTACTCCCCTTGCGGCCAAGAATGTCGTAATTTGTAGCACTTGAGGCAAAGGCTCCGACACAACCTAAAGCCAACATTAATGATAATTGAATCTTCATTTGTTCTCCTTTTGTTTTAAAAGAATGGACGAAATATAGATACTTTACATTAAATTATGTTGAGTGAATAATTAAAACTAACGTAATGCGAGGTGTAAAAAAAGAACACGGCCGAGATGCTAAATCCCGGTCGTTTTTTTAATTACTAGAGTGCGGCCTATTTCGCAGCGGCCATGTTGAAGCCAATGACAATCTGTCCCTTATTTTCGCTACGATCATCATCACTAAACATTTGAATGCGGAATATTAAATACTTATAGTTGCTCGCAATAGTGACCTTTTCGTACGAATTATATGTCGAGAAAGAACCATCAATATATTCCCCTGGATTGTCAAAATTTAAGCCATCAAGCTTTGCGTGAGGAGCTGTATATTTTTCGTAATTGGAACTGTTGCTCCCATAGACAGACAAATCAAAATCCTGAGGAATACGACCAATATTTTCAATATCGTTTCCACTGCTAAGCCATGAGATCGCTGCAGAAGCAGGCTTCGTTGAAGTTCCCAAATTCTTTGTGACAAACCAAATTTCTTTTTTTCCACTGCTATTTGTACGAGTTTTTAAATTATCGATACTGCCGTTCCAATAGCGGGAATCGTAATTATAGGGATTTGTCCCCGAATAATCAAACAACAAGTATTGGCTTGTTGGAATCTTTTGAAAAACATTACCATTATTTATTGGGTTTCCACCAGCGGTCAATAAGAAAGCCTTGACAACTTCGGGATGCCAGCGATAGAATGGATTCAAACTTAAAACATTAAATACCAAATCTGCCGTATATGCAGCTGCCGCTTCAGTACCATCAACAACTGGTTGATAAACTGATGTCGTATTATTCGATTTTTTGGTGTACGTTCTTTTAACTCCATCGACACCGATAATTGCATGTGCGTAATTGAAAATTTCAGGTTTTTGAGGTCCTAGGATATAATTCTTCGTAGACGTATAATTGGTGATCTGACCGTTTGCAGGATCGACTGCACCCACCGTAATCGCATTCGCTGCTTGTCCTTCCGCATTCAACCTACCTTGCGAATTCGATCCATCAACACCGCTATTACCTGCAGGGACAAATTCGACAGTACGGTATTTATAAATAAAGTTGTCCAGATTTTTGGCAACTAAACTATAGGAAGACGATTTTGACATGTTTTTAATACGAACACCCATGTATATCTGAGGAATTTTAGATGCGGGATCTCCATAATCCACTTTTCGCCCCACATAAACAACCGGAGCATAATTACTTGTTTGCGATAAAAGATGGAAGGCCTTGTAAGTCTCCATTTCTTTTATCGGATTAGAAGAAATAAATGTTTCATTAGTATTTGTCTTGACATATTTAATTGTAGATCCATCCATTGATACTGGAAGCGCATCTACACTCATATATATTCCCCCATGAGAAAAATTACGATAAGATACATTATTGTATGCAAATCCCGATAAATTTCTTATCCCCGAATAAGGATAATATGTAATATTCTGCCCCGCCTTGAATGGAGATGGCAATGAAACAGAAGATGATCCTACGCCCGAATAACTGGTCCGTTGCCAAGAAAACGAATAAGTTCCGTTGTCCTCGGAATGCGTACGGGCAGAAGTAGGCTCATAATTAGGGTTTACACTGCTATATTCATTCACGGGAATAAACACACTATTTGCGGCGTTTTTATACCCATTCCAATCATACGAACATTGAGAATTATTGCAATTATCAGGATTGCCGTAATAATGGCGTTTAATCGAGAAGCGCTTATTGCTCTGGTAAGACCTGAATGATCCTTCAATGGCAGCAACGTTATCCGGCATACCTGTTCTATGCAGAGCACGGGATTCGAGCGAAGAACCGATCTTTTGCTGTTCGTTCTTCTTGGCTTTGGAATAGTCGACATTCTTGTAGACCATCGGGGAATTCATCTTGCTTCCCTTGCGGCCCAAAATGTCGTAGTTAACGGACGCAGCACTGGCGCCAAGGCAGCCAAAAGCCACCATCAATGCGATTTTCTTTTTCATTTGTTCTCCTACATAAAAAAAGTAAACAAAATATAAATACTTTACATTAAATTATGTTAAGTGAATAATTAAAATCAACGTAATGCAAGGCATATAAAAAGGCCGGGAAGTTATCCCGACCGTTTTTGTTCGATGTTCAACAAGAACTATTCAAACGAGGCAACATCGAAACCCAAAACCGCCTGATTTGGATTTTCCGTCCGAGAATCTTCACTATGCAAAATAATTCGGAAAACAATATAAGGGCTATTCGTTTCAAATGAGATTTTTTCAAAAGAATTATAACTACTTCTCGACGCTTCCAAAGCTCCTGTTTTAGAACTCAAATTAAACGATGTAGGATTGAACGAAGCAGAACGGCTTTCGTATGCCCAAAGATCAAAATCTTGAGGAATATGTCCAATGCGAGCAATATCGTTTCCACTGCTTAACCAAGCTATTGCTGCGGTGAAATTTTTCTTCACATTGCTACCGCTTTGATAATGTGGATTTTCATAACTAAACCAGATTTCTTTTTTATTGTCGTACGTAAACGTTTTCAAACGATCCATATTCCCTATCCAATAACGGGAATAATGATAAAATTCACGGGAATCACTCTGAGTAGATGAGAACACAATACCATAGTACGAGAGAGCATCCTTCACCTGTATATCGTGCGGATAAGGTTTTTTAAGAGCTACATGGCTAGATGTAATTGCGAGGGCTTTCACAATTTCCGGATGCCAGCGATAGAACGGCCTAATAGCTAAAAGATCCGAAATCATACCTGCTGTATACGCAGCAGCCATTTCAGCACCGTCATAAAGGGGTTCATAAACGTAAGTTTCCCCCGTAGCCTTCTTTGTATACGTTCTAATTCGATCACCATTCATATAAAAATGAGAAAAATTAAGAACTTCCGGCTTTTCTATTTGATTACTAGGTTTCTTATATGAAGTGTAATTTGTTATTTTTTTAGAATTCGCATCAACAGCACCTACAGTGATTGCGTTTGCAGCATGAGCTTCAGCAGCAAAACTTCCCGAGCCAACCGGATTATTCACATTGTTTTTCGTACCGAAATTTCCTGAAGCAACAACTTCTACAGTCCTATTTTGATAAATATAATTGTCCAATTTTTCCGCAGAAGCAGAATAAGCCATAGTCGCGGAAGAATTGTTATCGACCCCTTTACGATTATGAACACCTATATAAATTTGCGGAGTCCTATCAGCAGGATTTTCAGGCAAGCTTCGGCTCACATAGACAACAGAACGTTTAGAAGACTCTTTCACAACACTGTACGTCTTAGCAGCAAGCAATTCATAGCCAATATACGCTGAGTTGAATTTTTCATTAGCATCACTACGAATAAATGCAACTTTTTTTTGAGGATTCAATTTTACAGGAAGAGCCTCTACACCGAGATAAACGCCAACATCGGTAGCTTCATTTGGTAAGTAAAATGACGATCCAGGTTTGTCAATACCATCAAACCACCAATCAATGAGATTCTTTTCAGAATCAATATATTTCACATCATTAAACAAATCATAGCGAATACTATGATTGTATTCATATGGCGAAGATCGAACCGGTTTATTGTAAGTAACACTAGACGAAGAAAAAGCATAGTCATTTGTATTAAGATTCGTCCAACCAGCGCTATCCAACCTTGCAGGATTAACATTATTTCTTGCGGTCGGAATGAAAACATTATTTAATCTATTAAGATAAAGGTAATTATCTGAAATATCCTGATATTTGCAATGATTCGATTGATTACCAGCACCCGTTTCGCTTAGGCATTCATCTACTTTATTTGTAGAATAATAACGTTTAAAATAAATAGGATGCGAATCAAAAGATATCGCTTCATAAGAGCCTTCAATTGCCGAAATTCCTTCAGCCAATCCCTGGTTATTCAGAGATTTTTTCGCCAAAACAGCCCCTATTTTCGGAGGAACCTCATTTTTCGCCTTGGAATAGTCGACATTCCTGTAGACCATCGGGGAATTCATTTTGCTCCCCTTGCGACCAAGAAGGTCGTAATTAATAGATGCGGCACTGGCGCCAAGGCAGCCAAAGGCCACCATCAATGCGATTTTCTTTTTCATTTGTTCTCCTTTTATAAAAAGAATGAACAAAATATAAACACTTTACATTGAATTATGTTGATTAAATAATTAAAATCAACGTAATGCAAGGCATATAAAAAGGCCGGGAAGTTATCCCGACCGTTTTTCATTACAAAGATTTACGCAATGTACTAGTTGTCTTATTTTTGAGGAGATGCAATATTGAATCCCATGACAACCTGACCTTTATTTTCGCTACGTTCATCTTCACTATATAGCAGAATGCGGAATATCAAATATTTATGATTGCTTGGTATCGAAACCTTTTCGAACGTAAAATGACTGCAATTTGAACCACCTATGTATTCACCGGGATTGTCAAAATCAATATTGCTTAATTTTGCGTGAGACGTTATATATTTTTCGTAAGTAGAATTGTTGCTTCCGTAGACCTCCAAGTCAAAATCTTGCGGAATTCGACCTATGTAATCAATATCGTTTCCGCTGCTAAGCCATGAAATTGCTGCTGTTGCTGGTTTAGAAACGCTTCCAAGATTTTTAGTAACAAACCATATTTCTTTTTGTCCATTAGGATTTGTTCGAGTTTTCAAATCTTCTAAGCTGCCATTCCAATAGCGGGAATCGAAATCGTAGTAAGCGTTTGGTTTTTCTTTATTAAAATCAAAATAACGCGCTGTAGGAACAGCATTCATTGCAGAATTTGTTGGATAGGGAGGCGTTATGGGATTTCCTTCTGCGGTAAGCAAAAAAGCCTTGACAACTTCAGGATGCCAGCGATAGAAAGGATTTAATGCCAGAAAATTAGAAACCAAACCGGCCATATGTGCAGCAGACATTTCGGTACCATAACTTACCGATTCGAATACAGACTCATGACCTGTTGAATTGGATTTATATATTCTTTTGGGAGCAAGAAGATAAGTGTGAGAATAATCGAAAATTTCGGGTTTTATTGTGCCTAGGTTATGATTTCTTGTAGACGTGTAATTCGTGATTTTTCCACTTAACGGGTCAACAGAACCAACAGTAATCGCATTTGACGCTTGTCCCATTGAACTAATTGCGCCCTGCGTATTAGTTCCATCAGCGCCATAATTTCCTGCCGGAACAAATTCAACTGTGCGGTATTTATAAATGAAGTTATCGAGTTCTTTAGCTGATGAACTGTATTTATTTATAGGACCTTTGGACATCCTGTTGTTACGAACACCAATATATATTTGTGGCGATTTTAATGCCGGATTTCCGTAGTCTATTTTTTTACCTACAAAAACTAAAGGTCTCGACGACGTTATTATAAATCCATTTCCATATGGAGTCTCTTTATAATATTCTTTGGCTGAATATTTTAAATAAAAATAAACCCAAGAATCTCTCATTTCGTATCCAGGAGCCGGGTTAAAATGCTCATTTTCATCATATCTATAATAAACAACCCAGTCATTGTAATTACCTAGCCAAGCTTTATAATGTTGTGGATTATTTTTAGAATAAAGTGCTATTGGAAGAGCATCTGCACCCATATAGATACCAACTCTAGGAACATTATCAATTTCTACAGATGATACAGATGAAAGAGCGTAATCAACTTTAAGTACAGGAAAGGAAATGTATGAAATATTTTGTCCAGCCACAAATGGAGATGGAAGTGTATTTATTGTCAATGGTTCGATATTAAAATTACTAGGCACATATGTAACAGTATAGCCACCATTATCCTCAGCATGAGTGAGAATTTCCGTTGCATTGGTTGCTTGACCTGGGTTTACATCAATTTCTTCATTTGTATTAATAAAAACAGTATTCAAGGCACTCTTATATGTATTCCAATTATGTAGACATAATGAATAGTTGCAATTTTCTACGCCCGAATAATAGTAACGCTTTAAATAAAAATTATTGTTGCTAGCATACGATTTGAAACCACCTTCTATTGCAGCAACATTGGGATCTAGGCCATTCCTGTGTAACGCCTGATTTTCTAAAGAAGAATTTGTTTTTAGTTGCTTATTTTTACTTTTTATTGAATAATCAATGTTCTTATAGACCATTGGCGAATTCATTTTACTACCCTTACGACCTAAAACGTCGTAATTATTGGTAGTCGCATTAGATGCTACACAACCAAATGCTAGTGCGATTGTCAGCATTTTTTTATTCATATTATCCTCCTATGTAATTGGCGGACGAAATATAAAAAAGCGAAAAAATTTTTTTATTAAATATCTATTCATAAACGTAAAACATTTGTAAAACGAAAAAACGTTGTATTATCAGGATACCTTAAACAATAATTTATTGTTATTAAAAAGTTATTTTCGTAATAAAGAGCACGAAGTCCTTACAAAACGCCAATCAGTCCTTTAAATGGCTTTAATAATCCCAAATTTTCAGCATAATTTCTATCTTTGTCGCCGTATGAAGAACGTCGATACTATTGCAGTTTTGGACTTTGGCGGGCAGTACGCCCACCTGATTGCGAACCGTGTGCGCCGTTTGGGCGTATTTACCGAAATCCACTCCCCTGCCGCCCCGGTTTCTGAACTCGAAGGCGTGAAGGGAATCATTTACAGTGGCGGTCCGTCGAGCGTTTACGCAGCCGACGCCCCGGAATACAATCCCGAAATTTTGAACCTCCCGGTGCCGAAGCTCGGCATCTGCTACGGTCACCAGCTCATCGCCCAGCAGTTGGGCGGTCACGTGGAACCGGGCAAGGTGAAGGAATACGGCATCGCCGACCTCATCGTGGGCGACGAAAAGTGCCCGATTTTGAAGGACCTCC
>CAMJNF010000019.1 GCA_946407235.1 uncultured Fibrobacter sp.
TGGTTGGTGGCGGTGGCGTTACCGGTTGCGATGGCATTTCGTGGTGCTTTGACCCAGCTATTTTCATTGATGAAGATGGCAAGTCCTATATGACTTTCGGCGGTGGCAGTGGCGGCAGCCGTGGCTACGGCAACAACTTCGACTTGTTCGAATTTAGCAAGCTCTCTTACGACAAGGTCGAACTCAATGTGGGTTCCAAGACGGCTCTCCAGGGCGCAAACCGCTCTTTCGAAGCTTCTTACTTGCACAAGCGCAATGGTATTTACTACTTGAGCTATAACGACCAGAGCCAAAATATCAGCTATGCGACTTCCAAGAACATCAAGGGCCCTTATTCCTATGTCGGGACCGTTATCGAGAATCCCTCGAAGATTAACGGCAAGGGCGGTAACAACCACCACGGTTTTGCAAAGTTCAAGGACAAGTGGTATGCAGTTTATCATGAACGTCGTCTCGTGATGGCTTCTGAAAAGCCGAAGCTCACTAACGGTCAGACACCGACAACGACGGGTAACCACAGAAGTGTATCTATCGATGAGCTCACTTGGAATGGTGACAAGATGAATGTCGTGAAGTTTACGGAAGCTGGCCCGGCCCAGATTCAGGATTTTGATCCGTATCAGACTTACAAGGCTTTAACGAGTTCCAAGCAGCGCAATGTGCGCAGCCGTACCGATTACACTAAGGGCCAGGCGGTCAAGCATGTGCTTACTCCGCTAGCTTCCAAGGAATCCTGGATTCGCGTGAGTGGCGTGAACTTCGGCAAGGGCGCTGAAAAGTTTATCGTGACTGCAGCGAGTGTCGATAACGGCAACAAGATTGAAATCCATAGCGGTTCTGTAACGGGCAAGCTCGCCGGTACTTGCGAACTCAAGAAGACGAGCGGTTGGAACTCCTACGAAGAAAATGAATGCGATGTGAGCGACTTGACGGGTGTTGTCGATCAGCTGTTCATTGTGTTCAAGGGTTCCAAGGATTCCACGATGGGCGTTCTTGAATGGGGCTTTTCTGGAAGTGGCATGGCTACGGTGACGCAGACGCCATACGACAGCATCTCGGTGAAGCTTCCGGCTAGAATCGAGGCCGAAAAGTATGACTTGGGCGGTCGTAGGGCTTATAGCGATGATGATGCTGCAAACCAGGGTGATGCCGAGTTCCGCACGGATGAAGGTGTTGACATTGTGCTTGGCGGTACGGGTATGGCTGTTGGCTACACGAACGCTGGCGAATGGATGGAATACACGGTTGAAGTTCCGGAAGATGGCGAATATCCGATTGTCGCTTATGCTTCTTCGGGTGCTGAAAACTCTGGCTTCTGCTTCTCAGTTGACGGCAAGGCCGTGGGCGATACCGTCAAGGTGACAAAAACTGGCGATGACTGGAGCGTCTATAAGGAATTCGAAGCTGGCACGGCAAAGCTCACCAAGGGCTCGCACGAAATCCGCTTGACTATTACCGGCAACAACGTGAACGTGGACTGGTTCTCTGTGGGCAAGGTTGAAGATAATGTTGGACTTGCCAAGAAAGCAAAGTTTGAAGCCGTTGCAGTGACAGCTTACCGCGTGTTCAATCTCGCTGGTAAGCAGGTTGGAACTGTGAATCTGAGAGGTAAGACTCCTGCTGTGGCTCTTGCTGAAGCCGGATTCACGCAGGGCGCCTATATCCTCAAGAGCTTTGACGGTCACAAAAAGTTTATGGTCTCGTCTGCGAGATAAGGCCAAAAAGAGCCTCCTAAACCACACACCCTAATGACGCTGAAAGGCGTTGTTACGCCTCGGGACGAATGCCCCGAGGCGTTTGGTATTTTTCGCGATACTCTACCTACGCATTACCAAAGTGTCAATGGAAAATTTTCCCGTTTATGCGAGAACGCTGTGGGGGAGGTATAGATTTAAATTGAACCTTCGTGCATTGTGTAACAACGGGTGTCACGAATCAAACTGGGAGATAAAGAATGAAGAGTATGGGTGGTTTTCTGAAAGTGGCTGCTTGCGGTGTTGCTTTTGCAATTCCGGCGCTTGCTTCTACTGTGAACGTGGATGTGACCGAAGAACACCAGGTCATTCGTGGTTTTGGTGGCATGGTCCACAACGAATGGCAGGGCGGTGGCGGCCTTTCCGAAGCTGATGCGAAAATTGCTTTTGGAACGGGAGATGGCACGATTGGTCTCAATACGCTTCGTATTCCGGTGTATGCAAATAGCAACTCCTTCAACAAGGAAGTGAACGCCGCAAAGTATGCCAAAAAGTATGCCGGCGATGACTTTATCTTGTATGCAACTCCGTGGACGTCTCCGTATGCGGGCGCTAACCAGCACATGTCTTCTTCGAATTACCAGAAGTATGTGGACCACCTGAATAGCTTTAACGATTACATGAAGAATCAGGGCGTTCCCTTGTACGCTATTTCCATCAGTAACGAACCGGACTGGTGCGGTGAATGGGCCTGCTGGAGTGCTGACGAAATCTACAACTTCACCAAGGGCTACGCCGATAAGATGCGCAAGAATGGCGTGAAGGTGATTTCGACGGAATCTTTCCGTTATGACAAGAATCTTTACAACAAAGTCTTGAATGATGCCAATGCCCTCAAGAACTGGGATATTCTCGGGGCGCACTTCTACGCCAGTGACAGAAGGACTGGGGACAACTTCTTCCAGTACAGCCTTGCCGACCAGAAAAAGGTCGAACGCTGGATGACGGAACACTACACCGAAAGCCAGGGTAGCGGTAACGATTGGCGTACCATCCGTAATACCGGTGACCAGGCGAATGCCAACAAGCGCGATACCGTGAACGCTATGGACGTGGGTTACGAAATCCACCGCGCTATGGTCGTGGGTAACTTCAATCAGTATACTTGGTGGTACATCCGTCGTTGCTACGGCCTCATCATGGAAAAGGATTTTGGAAACAAGCTCCAAATTCCGCAGAATGAAATCGGCAAGATTTCTAAGCGCGGTTACGTGATGAGCCAGTTTGCCCGATTTGTCCGCCCGGGTGCTGTCCGCGTGGGCGCTACAGCAAACCCCGAAAAGGAAGTTTTTGCAAGTGCTTACAAGAGTGCCGATGGTGATAGCGTGATTGTGGTGCTCGTGAACCGCGATTATAAAAATTCCAAGAGTGTCACCGTGAAGGTGCAGGGCGCCGATGTCCAGTCCTTCCACGTGTACACGACCAGCGAAGCAAAGAACGCTAAGGACGAAGGCGAAGTCGAAGTCAAGAACGGCTCCGTGACGATTTCAATGGATGCAGGGAATTCGAGCAACAAGGATTGCATCGTGACGCTCGTTGGCGTGGGTACTCCGTCCGAACCGGTTCCGCGTCAGCCGTTCGGTGGCAAGGTCGCTGAAATCCCGGGCAAGATTGAAGTTGAAAACTTTGACGTTCCTGGTACGGGCAAGGGCAACAAGTCTTATAACGAAAACGATTCTGAAGACCGTGGCGAAACGAACTACCGCGAAGGTACCGGTGTTGACATTTACAAGAAGGGTTCTGGCTATGTCGTTGGCTATAACGAAGAAGGCGAATGGCTTGAATACTCCGTGAACATAAAGGAAGCAGGCGATTATACCATGTTCGCTTCTGTCGCTACGAGTAATTCAACGTCTGGATTCTCACTCTCCCTGGATGGCGAAACGCTTGTTGAAAAAGTCGCTCTTTCGGGAACTAGCTTTGATGAATTTACCAAGGTCAAGGCCAACGTAAAACTCCCGGCCGGGGAACATATCTTACGCATGACGGTGACCGGCTCCTGGTTCGATATCGACTATTTCAACTTTGCAAAGGGCAAGGATGCTGCCGATCCGGATGAAAAGACGATTGGTTTGCGCGGTGTCGATTTCCTCATGCCGACCGAAGCTGAAAATTATCGAGTATTCGATGTGAATGGCATGTATGTGGGCAAGTTCGAAGCGAAGACTAAAACGGATGTCCAGAACATGACCAAGAATGTGGTTCGCCAAAGTGGTATTTATTTTGTCAAGTCAATCCGCGGCGGAAAATCATACCGCATCTCGGTGACGAAATAGTTTCATATTCCTAAAAGCGAGAGTTGAGCGATTGACTCTCGTTTTTTTTTATTTATTTTGGATAATGAAAGTCAGGGTGTTTGCTTGGTCGTTTTTGCATTGACAAAACGTCTATAATATATGGAGCTTACAACTGAACCATTGGTGTGTTTTTGGATAATTTTAGATAGGTGGAATTTAAAATAAAGGGATAAATATGAGTGTGGAAAAAAATTTCAAAAAAATCATGGCCTTTGCAGGCGTTGCCGCAGGGCTTTCGTTATTCGCTGTTACGGGGGCCAATGCAGCTCCGAACCCGAATTTCCATATTTATATCGCTTATGGTCAGTCCAACATGGCTGGTAACGGCGATATCGTCCCTGCTGAGGATCAGGCCAAGGATCCCAAGAATTTCCTCATGTTGGCTTCGCACAACGCAAATGCGAGCCAGCGTAGTGGCAAGACGACCCAGTCTATCAAGGTGGGCGAATGGTATCCGGCGATTCCCCCGATGTTCCATCCTACCGAAAATCTATCCCCGGCGGACTATTTTGGCCGCGCGATGGTGGATTCCTTGCCGGGTGTAACCGTGGGTATTATCCCTGTGGCTATCGGTGCTGTAGCTATCAAGGCTTTTGACAAGGACCAGTACAAAGCTTACTTCAATTCTGCTGAAAGTTATATCAAGAACTGGGCAAAGGACTATGATTCCAATCCCTATCAGAGAATTGTGGACTTGGGCAAGAAGGCTAAGGAAGTGGGCGTCATCAAGGGCTTTATTTTCCACCAGGGCGAAACCGATGGATCTGGCACGGAATGGCAGAATAATGTCTATAAGACCTACAAGGACATTGTAAATGCTCTTGATTTGGACGAAAACGAAGTGGCCTTTGTGGCGGGCGAATTGCTCCAGGAAGGCAACAACTGCTGTGGCGGCAAGAATGCCGGTATTGCCCAGCTTAAAAGCAAGTTCAAAAAGTTCGGTCTGGCCTCTTCCAAGGGCTTACAGGGTAACGGCAGAGACCCTTATCACTTTGGCCGCGCGGGCGTGATTGAACTGGGCAAGCGCTACTGTTCCGAAATGCTCAAGCTTATCGACAAGACTATCGATCCGAATGCTCCGGCTGTCGACCTGGTTGACCCCAGCAAGTCTACGGTTCCGGATGAACCGCCTGAGGAATATGGCCCCTATGGCGATGCTCCCGCAAGCATTCCTGGCACTATTGAAGCTGAAAACTACAACAAGGGCGGTGCCGACAAGGCCTATTACGATTTGAGTAAAGGCAACGAAGGGAACAAGTTCCGCAAGGACGATGTCGATATTTACCAGCCGAACATGGGCATTACGGTGGGTCACAACCAGAAGGGCGAATGGCTCAAGTACACCGTGAAGGTGGAAGCCGATGGTGAATATGATATTTCTGCTCTCGTGGCTGGCGAAAACGGCACTGGTAGCTTTAAGCTCTTTATGGACGATAAGCAGATTGGTGATGAAATTGTAAATGAGGGCAAGGGATTTGACACGTTCTCCGAAGTGAGTGGCGGCAAGGCTACTTTGAAGGCGGGCGAACATGAATTGAAGCTTGAAATCACCAATGACTGGATCGATATCGACTATGTCGAGTTCAAGAAGGCGGGCAATTCTAATGGAATCAATAACATCCGTTTGAATTTGACCGAAACCGAAAGCAACTATGCGGTGTTCGATATGCAAGGAATCAAGCTTGGCGCGTTTACGGCCAAGAGCATGGATGAAGCCTTGAATTTTGTGAGAGAAAATGCAAAGCTTCGTAGGATGGCTAAGGGTGTGTTCTTCGTTCGCAAAAATGGAGATAAACCTCTAACTAAAAAGGTGGTAATACATGAATAAAAACGAGTTGGCAGTCATAAAGCAAATAGCATTCTTTTTGGTCGTTGCTGTAGCCCTTGGGCTTGTGTACGGCTAGCGTTAAAGTAGACAGTAGGAAGTAGACGGTAGGAAGGCAAAGTGCTGTTCCTGCCGTTTTTTTATGCAGACCAATGACTATTGACCAATAATCAGCACCGTTGACAAAACGTCCATAATATATGGAATTTACAAATGAGACAATCTTTGCATTTTAGGGTAGTTTATGAATGGTAAAAATTTGGATTAAGGAAAGAACTATGGGTGTTGAAAAATCTTTAAAAAAATTGGTGGCGGTCGCAGGTGTAGCCGCAGGGCTTTCGATATTTGCTGTTTCGGGCGCCAATGCAGCTCCGAACCCGAATTTCCATATTTATATTGCTTATGGTCAGTCCAACATGGCGGGTAATGGCGATATAGTCCCGGCTGAAGATCAGGCTACCGAACCGAAGAATTTTATCATGCTTGCTTCGCACACGGCTAATGCTAGCCAGCGTAGCGGTAAGACGACTCAGTCTATCAAGGCTGGCGAATGGGCGGCCGCAATCCCGCCGATGTTCCATGCATTCGAAAACCTTTCCCCGGCAGATTACTTTGGCCGCGCGATGGTCGATTCCTTGCCGGGTGTGACCGTGGGTATCATTCCGGTTGCAATCGGTGCCGTTAGCATCCGTGCATTTGACAAGGACCAGTATCAGGCTTACTTCAACGGCGATGGCAAGGATATTAAGTCTTGGGGCTGGATCAACGATTACGATGGCAACCCTCCGGGACGCATTCTGGAGCTTGCCAAGAAGGCGAAGGAAGTCGGTGTCATCAAGGGTTTCATTTTCCATCAGGGCGAAAGTGATGGTACCGATGATAACTGGCGTAAGACCGTTTACAAGACTTATAAGGATGTGATTGACGCTCTCGACTTGGACGAAAACGAAGTCCCGTTCGTGGCAGGTGAACTCCTCCAGGAAGGCAATAACTGCTGCGGCAGCAAGAATGGTGGCATCGCTCAGCTCAAGAATAATTTCAAGAAGTTTGGCCTAGCCTCTTCCAAGGGCTTGCAGGGCAACGGCAAGGACCCGTACCACTTTGGCCGTGCGGGCGTGATTGAACTTGGCCGTCGTTACTGCTCCGAAATGCTCAAGCTTATCGACAAAACTATTGATCCGAATGCCCCGGCTGTGAACTTGGTGGACCCGAGCAAGTCTACAGTTCCGGATGAACCGCCTGAGGAATATGGCCCGTATACCGAGGCTATCGCCATTCCGGGTAAGGTGCAGGCTGAAAACTACAACAAGGGCGGTGCCGAAGTCGCTTATCATGACGAAAGCAAGGGTAATGAAGGCGGCAAGCTCCGTAAGGACGATGTTGATATTTATCAGCCGAACATGGGCATAACTGTGGGACACAACCAGAAGGGTGAATGGCTCAAGTACACCGTGAAGGTGGAGGCCGATGGCGAATATGAAATTTCTGCTCTTGTGGCTGGCGATAACGGCACTGGTAGCTTTAAGCTCTTTATGGACGATAAGCAGATTGGTGATGAAATTGTAAATGAGGGCAAGGGATTTGACACGTTCTCCGAAGTGAGTGGCGGCAAGGCTACTTTGAAGGCGGGCGAACATGAATTGAAGCTCGAAATCACCAAAGACTGGATTGATATCGACTACGTTGAATTCAAGGCCGTGAGTGCCCAGCCGCCTATCGGGATCAAGAATATCCGCTTTAGCATGACCGAAGCCGAAAGCAGCTATAGCGTGTACAGCATGCAGGGCCAGAAACTTGGAACGTTTACCGCAAAGGGAATGGCTGATGCCATGAATATTGTGAAAATGGATGCAAAGCTCCGCAAGCAGGCTCAGGGCGTGTTCTTCGTTCGCAAGGATGATTCGAAACTCATGACCAAGAAGGTTGTGGTTTATGAATAAAAAAGAAATGGCCTGAGGACTTAAGAAATTGACTTAGAGAACTTAGTATACTCCTCAAGGGTCCTGGCCAAAACCAGGGCCCTTTTCGCGAGGGACGCTTTATAAATGCAAAAAAGCTCTGGAAAAGCCCAGAGCATTTTTGCTGTTGAAAGAATTATGAAATAGACTTATTTCACAAAGCTTGCCGGGAGTGTGAACTGCTTGAGGAACGGCCAGCCCGTTCGTTCTTTTCTGCCCAGAACTTGAAGTTCCTACTTTTGCGCTGCAGGATTCCGTTTAGATTCAGAACTTTGCGGTTCGATATTGGCGCTAGAAGATTCTGGATCATTTGATTCTTCCATTTGGATGACCACGCTCTCTTCGATTTCCACGTTTGCCAGGTAAGTGGTGGTTTGGTAGCCTTCCTTTGAGAATTGCAAGGATGGAAGAGGATCGCCATCTTTCATGAGCGTTATGGTCTTGCCAAGCTTGTAGGTATTGCGGTTCCCGTCTCCATTGATGCGGATGTACTTGGCGCCTTTAGCCGAGGTCTTGTTCAGGTCGATGACCATGGCCCCGTCAACATGATGTTGCGTTCTCGAATAGGCAACCTTTCCGAGATCGTCCATTACGGAAATGGTAATGGTCTGTGCGTGGACTTCGGAAATGGTGATGACGTTGTTGTTGAAGTGGATGGTGGAGTTTTTTATCGTGCGCACGCCATGGATGCCTATTTCGTGATCGGTGATGCTGAACTTGCCGTCATCACCAGAGACTGATTCGACGCCGCCGTAGTTGAAAGAAGAGACTGTTACGCCAGCAAGCGGCTGGTTTGTTGCTTTTGACAGAACGATACCGCTAACACTCCAAGCGAAAGACAATGTGCTAAGCATTGCGATTGTTCCTGCAAATGCCTTGAATTTAGACATGGTCATAACGAATCCTTTTTTTAAGCAAAAAAATAGATTTTTGGTTGGCTGCTGAAAAGGGCTGTCTTTTTTAAATATGAAAAAAATCTTTTTTGAAATGGGTTTGAATCTGTGACAAAAATCACCCCGACTGGGTCGGGGTGATTTTTAAAGGATGAATTATGAAATAGACTTATTTCACAAAGCTTGCCGGGAGCGTGAACTGCTTGAGGAACGGCCAGCCGATGCTGCCATTGCCCTGGTCATGTCCGCCACCCTGCTTGGTGCAGAGCACGACCTTCACGCCGTCCTTGCAGTTGGAGTATTCGTCGCAACCATCTTTGTTCTTGGACGGAGAGCCGGTGCAACCGTTCGTTTCTGCCCAGAACTTGAAGGTGCCTTCGGCGCCGAGGAAGTTCAAACCATCGTTATATCCGCTATCGCCACCCTGATATTTGCAAACAGGGTCGCTTGTACCGCGGAAGTTGATGACAGAAATCGGACGAGCCTTTGTGCACTGGGCGCTGTTGGTCCTGTTCAGGTCCATAGCTGCCGGAGCAACTGCTGCGAAGACATCGGACATCATGCAGGCCACGTGGTTACTCATACCGCCACCCATCGAGAAACCGGTAGCGTAGATGCGCTGCGGGTCGATGCAGGCTTTTTCTCTGACATACTTGATCATTTCGCGAGTGAATTCAAGGTCATCGTCGTTGGAGCAGCAAGGACCGACGTTCCAACCCGGGCCCATCGTTTTGGTGGTGCCATCCGGATAGAGCGAGATGACGCCTTCGGGGTCTGTGAGTTTCTTGTAGGTCGTGCTACCCATCTGACCTGAACCGGAACCGCCAATCGGGTGGTAGTCAATAACGAGCGGGACTGGCTTGTCGCCCGTATAGGCACTCGGCACATGCATGATGAACTTGCGGGGTTTTGCGCTGCCTTTGACGGTCAAGGTTACTGTCTCGTCTTTGCCGGACTTTGCTGTCTTGCCGGCGCAGTCGATGATGATTGGTTGAACCACGGCAGAAGAAGATTCTGCTGTGGCAGAAGAGGATTCGACCTTAGCAGAGGAGCTTTCCGGCTTTGCAGAAGAGCTGGATGTAGGATTGCTGGATTCTTTTTCCATCTGAATCTTGACATCCGATTCGACTTCAGCCTTGGCCTGATAGGTAGCGTTCTTGTAGCCTTCCTTCATGAACTGCAAGAATGGAAGAGCGTCGCCATCCTTCATGAGCGTTACGACCTTGCCGAGCTGGTAGGTGTTGCGGTTGCCGTCTGCGTTGATGCGGAGGAACTTGGCTCCCCTTGCGGTTGTCTTGTTCAAGTCAATCGTCATGACGCCGTTGATATTGTGCTGCGTCTTGGAGAAGGCAACCTTTCCGAGAGCATCCATCACAGAAACGGTAATGGTCTGAGCCTTAACGTTCGAAATGGTGATAATGTTGTGGCTAAATCCAACGGATGTCTTTGTTGCTATAGCTGAGTGCAGGCCAAGTTCATCAGAAATGGTGAATGCACCATTTGCATCTGTCGTGGCTTCAAGACCAGCATAGTTGAAAGAAGACACCTTAACGCCGGCAAGTGCACGGCCCGATTGAGAAGAAACAGTACCGCTGATGCTCCACGCAAAAGAAAGCGAGCTGAGCAAGGCTACCGTTCCTGTGAATGCCATGAATTTAGACATGGTCATAACGACTCCTTTTAAGTTAAAAGTTTGCCAACCCTTTGATACACCCGGCCCGGCCTTATCCTAAAGACTCTAGCCAGGCCTATCCAAAATATAGATGGTGGGGGCGTTGTTTTACGAAAAACTTGTTGTGAAAAAAAACAAAGCGTTGTGAAAATTGCGAAAAGGAATTTTTACAAAAGTGCTTTTTGGGGGCTGAAATGGGGGTGTTATTGATAAAAAATCCATAAAAAGGGTAGGCGAATGCGGGTAAAGAACCTGTAAAAGGGGTAGATTACAATTACAAAGCACATCCATTCTTGGTTGGAAAGGAGTAGTTTATGGGATTGTTTAGTAAAATGGCAAAATCTGCTGCGTTTACGGTTTTGGCGGCAGCTGTTGTGAATAGTTTTGCCGTTACGGTCAATAACCCGATTATGTACATCGATAGCCCGGACCCCTCGATAGTCCGCGTCGACGATGCCTATTACATGGTGACGACCACGATGCACTTTGCACCGGGCGTGCCTGTTTTCAAGAGCACGGATTTGGCCCAGTGGCGTACGGTGGGTTATGCCTACCAGACTCTCACCAACAATAACAACATGAATTTGAATAATGCCGATGCCTACGGTAAGGGTTCCTGGGCGTCGAGCATCCGTTACCATAAGGGGTTCTTCTACGTTCTGACTCCGTCTTACACGACGAACAAGACTCACCTCTACAAGACTGCTGACGTTGAGAACGGCCCGTGGACCGAAGTGCAGCTCCCGTTCTATCATGATCCTTCTCTCTTCTTTGATGATGACGGCACGGCTTGGGTGTTCTATGGTTCGGGCGACCAGATCAGTTACGTGCAGCTCAACGATGACGCAAGCGGCGTGAAGGCTGGTGGCAAGAGCGGTAAGGTAGGTGGCGTGAGCGTCAATCAGGTGACGCATGCTTCAAACTACTATGTGCAGCAGGAAGGCTCGCACATGGAAAAGGTCAATGGCGAATATTACCTCTTTACGATTTCTTGGCCGGCTGGTTCTTGCCGTACTGAAATTGTTTACCGTTCCAAGAGCCTCTTGAGCGGTTTTAGCGGTCGAATCTTCCTCCAAGATAACGGTGTTGCACAGGGTGGCATCTTCGATACTCCGGAAGGCGACTGGTATGCCCTCTTGTTCCGTGATTCTGGTCCGGTTGGTCGTATGTCGCACCTTGTTCCGATGGTCTGGAAAGATGGCTGGCCGGAACCTGTGGGCGGCACTAAGAAGGCTCCAGCAACGCTTGACTTGCCGGAATCTCCGGTGCCTGGCTATGGCATGGTGACCTCCGATGACTTCGATTCTGATCAGCTCGCTCTCGAATGGCAGTTCAACCACAATCCCGATAACAAGAACTGGTCTTTGACTGCAAATCCGGGCCATTACCGCATTACGACGAGCCGCACGGATTCTCGTGTGCAGAACGCAAAGAATACTCTTACGCAGCGCACCTTCGGCCCCAAGTGCTCCGGCAGAACGCTTGTGGATGGCTCTGGCATGAAGGATGGCGATATTGCGGGTCTTGTGGCTTTGCAAGATGACAAGGGCTTTGTCGCTCTCGCTAAAGATGGTGGCAGCTACAAGGTCGTGATGTACAGCGGTAACGAAAAAAGTGATGGCCAAAAGGCTTCTGCTCCAATCTCGGGTTCCAAGGTTTATCTGCGCGTCGATTTCGACTTGCCGATTGATCGCGGTACGGCTAGCTTCTATTACAGCACCGATGGCTCGAGCTGGACAAAGATTGGCGACAACGTTGGCCTCAGCTACAGTCTTCACATGTTCGTGGGTTACCGCTTCGGTCTCTTCAATTACGCGACCAAGACGGCTGGCGGCTATGCCGACTTTGACTGGTTCAAGATTGGTACCGACTATAAGGATGAAATTTATCTGGATATGGCCCAGGATACGACTCCGCCGACACCGTATGGCGATGTTGCTGCCAAGCTTCCAGGCAAAATCGAAGCCGAAAATTATGACGTGGGCAAGTCGGGCAAGGCTTACTACGACAAGGATGGCGATAACCAGGGTGGCGCCTACCGCGAAGAAGCCGTGGACATTGTACAACTTGATTCTGCCGACAAGTCCAAGGGCTATGCAATTGGTTATACTTCTGAAGGCGAATGGCTGCGCTATACTTTAGATGTTGCTGAAACGGGCACTTACGAAGTAAAGGTGAGCATGGCGACACCTTCCGAAAATGCAGGCGTCAAGCTTTACATTGACGGCAAGGCTGTGACGGATGAAATCATTGCAAAGCAGAATGGCGAAAATGACTGGTCCACTTACAGCGAAGTTTCCGCCAAGACAACAGAAATCGAAAAAGGCTCGCACGCTCTCAAGCTGGAAATCGTCGGCAACAACGTGAATGTGGACTGGCTTGAATTCTGCAAGGGCAAGTGCGAAACGAACTCCTTGAACAAGATCCGCTACGGCATGGACGCTTCCAAAATTTACGCGGTCTATGGAGTCAATGGTTCGTTTGTCGGTCGCATCGATGCATCGAATGCATCCGAAGTTCGCTCCAGAGTAAATGCTCTTGTAAAGCAAAGCGGTGTTTATTTCGTGAAATCGCTTTCCTCGGGCTTCACGCAACGCGTGTCCGTGATGAAGTAAGAATTTTCCTCCTCACACAAGGCCTCCGTTATCGGGGGCTTTTTTTGTTCTCTCGAATTCTTTTGAAGACGGTGATTCCACCATTAACTAAATTATTTATATATTACTGACAACCGCTTGAGGGAGGGGTTTGTATGAAATTTTGTCTTGGGAACTTGCTTGCGCTATCGCTAGCATTTACGGGTTGCTTTTATGACGTCGATGACGAATCGGATTATGCGCCGAGCGTAGAAGACGTTGTTGGCTGTTGGCTTTCTACGGAAAATGTTGGTGAAGCTACTTTTATGCATGATTGGGTGACGGTGTATCCCTCGAAAACGTGTATAGAGTTTTGCCTTCAATCAAACTCGTCTTTTACTTATGTTGCGAAAATCACGGGATCCGAGAATTTTTCGGATTTTTCGACCGACTTGTACGGGATTGTTGAAGTGGCTCCGGTGACTATTCTTGGAACGGGTGGAAATGTATGGGGATTTTTTTGGAACAAGAGGAATGTTTCTGTATTTTCCGATGGCGATTCTACAAAGCATAATTACGATTTTAAAGGTTCGTCAGAAGTCCGCTTGGTCGATGGCAAATTGAGAGGTCTCCATTTTGGACAGCTGAATTTTAAAAATAAGAACGAGTATTTGTCTTCTGAAGCCGAGAACGGTAGAAAATTTTACCGTACAAATGACAAAAATGCTTGTGACGACGGGGCCGCAAAATAGGGGGTGAAGATGAAGAAATTTTTGCTGATACTGTTGTTTCCGTTGCTTGCTTATGCCGGAGAATACAAGTCCCGTTTTTTTGCGGGTGGCATGATTGCTCCATCAAAAGTGGATGTGGGACGCCGTATGGACGATCCTAATGCTGGCTATGAATTTTATTGGGGAAAAGATGCTACTTTTAGTGGCTTTTGGAATATCCACATTTATGGCGGTTGGGAATTTCGCCCGTTGAGTTGGGTTTCGCTATCTCCGGCAATTGGTTTTAACCGTAATGGTTGGTCTTGGGATCGTGCGGGCCATACGGGAGGCATTTCGTATGTCGAGCCTTATTTACGTTTGGAACTTCTATTTCATATAAAAGATTTTTATCTAGGGGGTGGAGGCACTTATGGCTACGCCACATTCTTCTGGGGTGAACAGGACGGAAAAAGCACGACTGAAAATATGTCGCAGGATTGTAAATATACGACTTCAGGATATTATACGATGGGATATACGATCAAGGAGCATTACCGTGTTGGGTTGAATATAGGGCTTGATTACATTGAAACGGATTTAGATAGTTTTTTGACTCAGATTCATGTTAATTACACAGGCATCTCCTTCACGTACTTGTTCTGATTCTCATTGACAAATCGCAATGAAAAATAATACCGCTCGCGCGATATAGCCTCACTCCAGATATATCTTCTACTTAGGTGGATTAGGGGTACCGTCTCAAGGAGTAGAGATATGTTTGGTAAATTGTTCAAAAAGGCACATTGTGCTTTGTCGCTTGCATTTTTAGTGGGCTTGACTTCATTTTCGTTTGCAGACAACATTACTGTCAACGGCACGAGCCGCAATATGCTTGTGTACGCCCCGAAAAACATTGAAAAGGATCGTCCGCTGATTATCCAAATGCATGGCTATAATCAGGACGCCGCTTACCAGAAAAATGCGGCCAAGTGGGAACCGATTGCCGATACCGCGCGTTTTGTGGTCGTGTTCCCGAATGGTCAAAATAAGGCTTGGGATACTGGCGGAGACAAGGATCTCAATTTCATCAAGGCAATCATCAACGAAATGCACAACAAGTACGGCATCGACAAGAAACGTGTTTACGTTTCGGGATTCTCGATGGGCGGTATGATGAGTTATGTTGTCGCAAATAAAATGAGTGACCAGATTGCGGCCATTGCGCCTGTGTCCGGTGGCGGTTCTCCGAGTTCGTGCAAGCGCCCGATGCCGATTATCCATACGCATGGCACCACAGACGACGTGGTAAATTATAACAATACTGCGAATACCGTCAAACAGTGGGTTCCTTTTAACAAGTGCTCTTCGAGTTCCAAGGTGACAAAGCCGTATCCATCAAACAAGTCGGGTTCATCCGCTTCTCTTGAAGTCTGGAGCGGCTGCAACGACAATGTCGAAGTTCGCTTGCTCACGATTGCGGGCAAGGGCCATTGGTATTCCATGGACGAGGCTAGCGTCAACACGAGTGTCGAAATTTGGAATTTCGTGAAGAATTTCTCGCTGGACGGTTCGAGCATTACGCCGCCGATTGAAGTTCCGACCGATCGCGACAGCATTTTCAATGGCGGTTTCGATTCGACCGATGTTGCCTGGACTTTGCAGACTCATGGAGATGCACAGGCAACGGGCAATGTGAAAAATGGCAAGTACCAGCTCGATATTTCTGCCGTTGGTACGGAAAATTATCAAGTTCAGGTTATTCAGCACGACTTGCACCTCGAAAAAGGCCAATGGTACGAAGTGAGCTTTGAGGCAAGCGCTAGCGCCTCCCGCACGCTCGAAGTGAATGTGGAACAGCACACGGATCCGTGGGCAAGCTACCTCACTGAAAAAGCGAATTTCGAACTCGGCACGGAATCCAAGAAGTATTCCTTCCAGTTCCAAATGACTGCCGCGACCGATAAAGATTCTCGATTGAGCTTCAATGCAGGCGCCTCGACGGGTACGCTCACGCTTGATAATGTCATGCTCAAGAAAATTGCGGAACCTTCAGTTGGCTTAGCGATGGTACCTCGCCTCAAAACGGCTAGCGGCAAGTACAATGTCTATAGCCTCACGGGCAAGCGCCTCGGCTTTGTCGAAATCATCGAAAATGACGTGCCGAATATGCAAAAAACGATGAAAAACGCAGGCTTTGGCAAGGGCGTCTACATCTTGCGTGGCAAAAAATAGTTTCGTTCTCTCTCTAATCAAGAACAGTCCCCCCTCCTTCGGGGGACTCTTTTTTCTTCATAAAGAATTGATGACTGATTTTACATCATTGATAAAATATTGTAGCGAGGAATATTTGAATATGGGTAACTTGCTAAAAGCCCCACTTTCTAGTGAGTCATCAAATTTTTGTTGAGTTCGACCCATTCCTTTTTATCGATGGTGCATTGACATTCGATATCAGATTGCTGAATGACTACCGCTTTGGTAAAATCAATGCCGGGTAATCCTTTTTTCTCGTCTGAAATTCTGCCAGATTTTTTGAATGTGAATGCGTATTGGTGTTTGATATTTGTTCGGAATGGAATGGCGAATATTGTTCCATTACATTCGATTATGAAAGACAAGTAGGGTCTACCAGCTTTGTTGGTAAGAATTTCCTTGTGGTCTTTATGTCGGTCAAAGAATGATTGCTTAAGAAAGACGGTTTGTGCCTGTTTCATTTTTTCCTCAAAATAAAAAAGGCCGTATTTCATATATAACGAAATACGGCTCATCTTAGACCTTTCTTTTTTATCTTAGGTGGGCTGGTCTGCCACCCTGTCATTGGTTGACCTTTCTTTTTTATCTTAGGTGGATTGGTCTGCCACCCTGTCATCAGTAAGTAATATACAAAAATCTGTGGAAAAGTCAATATGCTAGCAATCGTTCAGGATGACGTTTCTAAGCTCTAAGTTCTGCCAACTATCCATCATGGATAATATGTCAAAGGAATCATAAATGTCAATTGATTTTTTTTGCTTTTTGGGGGATATCTTTAGTTTGGGGTATAGTTAATACCTAGGAACAGGAGTGCCTATGTTTGGTTTGAAGAAAATTAGTGGTTGCAAGCTTGGAGTGTTGGCAACTTTAGCTTTAACGAGTTTGGTGGGGTCGGCTTTTGCGCATCCCGATAGTTTGGTGCTTACGCCCCCGCTGGGTTGGAACAGCTGGAACGTGTTCCACGAAAACATCAACGAAAAGCAGATTCAGGAAATCGCCGATGCCATGGTGTCTTCTGGCTTGAAGGACGCGGGCTATATTTACCTGAACCTCGACGACAACTGGATGGATACCAAGCGCGATGCGCAAGGCAACCTCCAGAATAATCCGAAAACCTTCCCGAGCGGCATGAAGGCCATTGCCGATTACGTGCATGCGAAGGGCCTTAAGTTCGGCCTTTACGGCGACCGCGGCAAACGTACTTGCCACCATTACAACAGCAAATGGGATAGCCAGAGCGGTTCCAACGGTCACGAAGAACAGGATGCCAAGAAACTCGCCGAATGGGGCGTTGACTACTGGAAGTACGACAACTGCGATTCCGATCCAAGAACCCAGGAAAAAGATTACACCGCTATGTCTAAGGCTCTCCGCAATTCCGGACGCGACATCGTGTTCAGCATTTGCATGTGGGAATACAAGGAGTGGATGCCAAAAATTGCGAACCTCTGGCGTACCACTTTCGATATCGGTCCTGAATGGATTTCGACTTCTTGGTATCGCGGCGTCTATGAAATTATCGATGCCAACAACAAGTATTGGCAGATTGCAAAGCCCGGCCACTGGAATGACCCGGACATGCTTGAAGTCGGCAACAGAGGCCTCTCCTACGAGGAACAACGCTCCCAGATGACGATGTGGTCCATTATGGCCGCTCCCATCATGATCAGTTCCGACGTGCGCAACATGAGCAACGAGACCAAGGAACTTTATCTGAATAAGGACATGATTGCTATCAACCAGGATTCTCTGGGCGTTCAGGGCCACCGTATTTCTGACAAGCAAGGCCAGCAGGTTTGGACCAAGCCTTTGCGCAATGGTGATATTGCCGTGGCTCTCCTCAACAACAACAACTCTACCCAAACGGTTGAATGCAACTTTAAAGACATTGGCGTGGAAGGTGAAGTGGAAGTCCGCGATGCTTGGAAAAAGAAGGATTTGGGACCGGTTTCCCATGTTTCCATAGAACTTCCGGCTCACGGTTCTGCGTTGCTCCGCTTGGTTGTCAAGCCGGTTCCTCGCGAGCTGTTCAAGGGTAAACCTTTTGATATCCCGGGCAAGATCGAAATGGAAGATTTCGACATTACCGGCGTAGGTCAGGGCAATACAACCTACAATGAAAATGATGCCGAGGACCATGGCGCAGAAAGCAATGGCGGAAAGAGCTATCGTGAAGGCACGGGTGTCGATATTTACAAGAAGGCAACCGGCTATGTTATCGGTTACAATCAGGCTGGTGAATGGCTTGAATACACTGTGAAGGTTGCCGAGACTGGGAAATATACCATGAAGGCCGCGGTGGCTTCGGCTAACAGTACATCGAGCTTCAAGCTCTCTATGGATGGCAAGGATATTACCGAAGAAATTGCAGTTCCTGCCGCAACACAAGGCGAGGATAACTTTGACGAGTACAACGAGGTCAAAGCCGATGTGAGTCTGACTGAGGGCGAACACATCCTCCGCTTTACCGTGACTGGTGACTGGATGGACATTGACTACGTCGAATTTTGCAAGGGCTCTTGCGATGATGTAGGTATTGCACGTGTTCGTTTGACTGTGCCGCAATCCGAAAATTCATATAACGTATTCAGCTCGACGGGCAAGCATCTTGGCCGTGTTGACTTGAACGGAGCAAGCATGGTTCAGGCTCTCGAAAATGCCGGCTATGCACGTGGCGTGTACATGGTGCGCTCTATCAAGGGTAACCAAATCCATCGCGTGAACATCGCAAAGTAAAATTTCTCCACACACACATTCAAAATGCCTCGCATCCCTGCGAGGCATTTTGTGCTTTTGTCGCCGTATCTTTTTGACGCCGAAAGCAAAAAAACATTAATCACTGACTATTAACTAGTAACTGCCAACTTCCTACTTCCAACTTCCTACTGCCTACTGTTTACTAACCACTAACCACCAACCACTTCCTACTTCCAACAGCCTACTATCCATGGATAAACAGTCCACAATATCTCGCCTTAAAACATGAAAAAAAAGCATTTCCGAGAATAATTTTAAAGTGTTGTTAGGGCAACTATGTTTGGTTTTTAAATGTGAGGTTAGGTATATGAGCTTCAAAATATTAAGTCAAATGGCTGCGGTGTCTGCTCTCTTCTTGGGCGCAACTATTGCAAACGCTGCCGATCAGGCTACTTTCTACGTTGCTCCGAATGGTAGCGACTCCAACAAGGGTACCGAAGAGGCCCCGTTCAAGACGATTACGCAGGCACAAAAGGCCGTGCGCGCCATCAACGGCACGATGACCGGTGATATTTCCGTCATTCTCCGTGGCGGTACTTATCAGCTCACGAATACGGTGAACTTCACCGAAGCCGATGGCGGTAAGGATGGCCATTACGTGCGTTATAAAGCCTATCCGAACGAAACTCCGCTTGTCACTGGCGGTATTCCGATGTCTGGCTGGACTATTCATGATGAAAAGAATAACATCTGGAAGGTCGAAGGCGTTGACGCTCGTTTCCGCCAGCTCTATGTGAACGGCAAGAAGGCTATTCGCGCCCGTATGCCGAACCTCAAGGACAATGGCGACCACAACTTTTTCCGCTTGAACAAGGTGGACTCTACGGGTTCTGCATTCCTCCTGAACAGCAGCGACGTCAAATCTACGGACTGGAAGAATCCGAAAAAAGTTGAAATCCATTTGATGATTGCATGGGCCGAAAGCATCTTGCGTCTTGACAAGATTTCTAGCCAGGGTGGTGTGTTGAAGTTTGAGCCGCAGGATCCTGAAAGAAGCAAACTTTTCCGCCGCAAGTATCCGATGCTCGGTACCGCATTCATGAGCAATCCGCCGAAGCAGCAGGTTTATTACCTCGAAAATGCATACGAATTTATCGACCAACCGGGTGAATGGTATCTCGACGAAACGACCAACACGCTTTACTACAAGGCCCGTGAAGGCGAAGTTATGGGCACGGCTAATGTTGTTGCACCGCGTGTCAACACGCTCTTTAGCATCCTCGGTAAGGATACTAAGAACAAAGTTGGTTACATGTCTTTCGAAGGTATCACCTTTGCACATACAAACTACTTGCGCCCGAGCGAAGAAGGTTTCTTGGATTTGCAGGCTGGTATGTTCAATATCGAAGTGATGGCTGAAAACGGCCGCCTTGGCAGTAACAAGTTCCTCCTTTGGCGTCCAGATGCTGGTTTCCGTATCGAAAACGCTCACCACATGAAGATTAAGAACTGCACCTTCACGCAGATGGCTGCAACCGGTCTTGACATGGTTTCTGGCACGAACGATGACGTTGTCGAAGGTAGCGTTTTCTATGAACTCGGTGCAAACGGCATTATGCTCGGCAAGTTCTCTCAAGACTCTTTGACCGAAATCCACATTCCGTACAATCCGACCGATAAGGACGAAATCAGCACTCGCGATACACTCCGCTACAACCTCATCACCAATGTTACCAATGAACATCAGGGCGCTGTGGGTATTGCCGCTGGCTATCCGCGCTATGTCGTGATTGAAAATAACGAAGTATCTTATACAAACTATTCCGGTATTTCTGTGGGTTATGGCTGGACAACTAAAGAAACGGCCATGACCAACAACCACATCAATAAGAACAACATTCATCACATTTCTCGTTTGCTCTGCGACTCCGGTCCGGTTTACACTTTGAGTAACCAGGGTACGGGTAGCGAAATCAAGGAAAACTACCTCCACGATTACGCTGCATCTGAATGGTCGGACTACTGGGTTCTCCCGATTTACCTCGACGAAGGCTCTAGCGGCTTTGCCGTTGAAAATAACTCTTACAAGAATGCTCCGAGTGGCGTTGGCCGTAACGCTCCGGGTCAATATACCGAAAAGAATAACAATGGCTACATCGCGTCTGTTGCCGAAGCTGCAGGTCTCCAGGGTGAATTCAAGAACATCGGAGACCGCATTGCGACAATCCCGCTTCCAGATTTCTCCAACGTGGTTCCGCAGGCTCCGTTTGTCGACAACATGACAATCCCGGGCACCATCGAAATGGAAAATTACGATGAAGGTGGTCAGAGCGTTTCCTTCAACGACAAGGACTTTGTGAACGAAGGTGGCGTCTATCGCGAAGATGGCGTGGACATCACTCAGATTGATTCTACCGACAAGTCTAAGGGCTATGCCGTGGGTTACACGCAGGCTGGCGAATGGATGGAATACACCTTGAAGGTGACTGCCGCTGGTGAATACGTGTTCCTCGCTAACGTGGCTACCGGTCTTGAAGGCTCTAGCTTCCAGCTCTTCATGGATGGCAAGGCAATCAGCGACACGATTGTTGCCCCGAAGGGTGAAGACTGGAATACTTACGGTATGGTTGAAGGCAAGACAACTGCTCTTGAAGCTGGCGAACATGTGCTTCGCGTAGCAATCACGGGTGCTTACCTGAACATGGACTGGATCAAGTTCGGTAAGACGAAGGATGACATCATTTCCATCAAGCCGAGTGTCCGTTATGGTTTGAACATGGATATCTCTCGCAGCTCTACGCTGAATGTGTTCGATATCCGCGGTCAGCATATGGGCGTTATCCGCGTGATGGGTATGCCGACAACAAGCTCTGTGATGCAGGCTATGCATGCAAAGAACTTTAAGTCTGGAGTCTACTTTGTCCAGAGCGTGAATAAGGCCTTTGGCAAAATGATTCAGGTGAAGTAGTTTAGGGAAATGGGGTGAAACATGAAAAAGACAAGTAAAATACTTCTCGCATTTGGACTTGGTTTGGTGTCCAATGCATTTGCAGAAAACCCGATTATCCAGACGTACTATTCGCCTGACCCGGCTCCGGTTGTGTTTGGCGACACCGTCTGCGTGTACACGGGTAACGATGAAGGCGGTTCCTTCTTTACCATGCACGGCTGGCGTGTCTCTTGCACCACCGATATGGTGAACTGGACCGATATGGGCGAGCTCATTCTTTCGAACGAAAGCTTCGGCGGCAACGCCAAGAAAAATGGCGACTGGGCAGCTCAAGTGATTCGTCGCAATGGCAAATATTACTACTATGTGACTGTTGAATCGACTCAGGGAGGCCGCGCTATTAACGTTGCCGTGGCCGATAAGCCTGAAGGTCCCTTCAAGGATGCTCGTAATGGCAAGCATCTCGCTGGCCCAAACTGGGATTACATTGACCCGACCGTTTGGATTGACGATGATGGCCAGGCTTGGCTCTACTGGGGCAACCCGAAGCTCTATTACGCCAAGCTCAAAGAGAACATGATTGAGTTCGATGGACAAATTCAGGTGACGGATATGAGCCGTGGTTTTTCGCCGAGCGGAAACTCCGTTTATACTGAAGGTCCGTGGATCCATAAGCGCGATAAGAAGTATTACATGATTTACGCTTCTCATGGCGTGCCCGAAAAGATTTCTTACTCCACCAGTGATTCTCCGACGGGTCCGTGGAAGTGGGGTGGCATTATCATGGATCAGGGCAACAACACTGCATTCACGAACCACTCTGGTCTCATTGATTTCAAGGGCCGTAGCTTCTTCTTCTATCACAACCAGAAGAACGTGAGCGGCGGTGGCTATAGCCGTTCTACCGCAGTCGAAGAATTTACCTGGAATGCTGACGGTACGATTCCGACCATCAAGTCTACTGATAATGGCGTTGTCAAACCGATTAAGAACCTTGACCCGTTCACTCGCGTCGAAGCCGAAACCAAGTCTTGGGTGGGTGGCATCAATGTGGACAAGAGCGGTGGATACACCATCATCAAGCATGTGGCAAAGCAGGGCGATAACGTCTACCTCACCAACATGGGTAATAACTTCTACACGAAGGTTCGCTCCGTGGATATGGGCGATGGTGCTGATAAGATCATTATTTGCACGAAGGGTAATGGCGGTAAAATTGAACTCCATGCGGGTTCTACAACGGGCACGACGCTTGCAACGATTGATGTCCCGAAGAGCTCTAGTTGGCAAGAAAATACCTTCGACTTGAAGGATGCCGCAGGCGTTGAAGACTTGTTCTTCGTTGTCAAGCAGGGTGGTTTCGATTTCGACTACTGGTACATGGAAAGCGAAAAGACTGCCATTCCGCAGACCCCGTTCAAGGGAGTTGCATCTGCAATCCCGGGCAAGATCGAAGCTGAAGATTATGACGTGGGTGGTCACAACAAGGCCTTCTACGATAACGATCGCGAAAACAAGGGTGGCGCCTACCGCGAAGACGAAGTGGATATAGTGCAAATCGATTCTACGGACAAGTCTAAGGGCTATGCTCTCGGTTACACCGAAGATGGCGAATGGGTGGAATACACCATCAATAACCAAATTACTTCGGAATATACCATCGTGTTGAACGTGGCAACTGCTTCTGAAGATGTCGGTGTCCAGTTCTTCATTGATGACAAGGAAATCACCGATGTCATCAAGCCGGAAAAGGGCGAAGACTGGGATCATTATTCTACGATTGAAGCGAAGACCAAGGAAATCCCGAAGGGCGAACATGTGCTCAAAATGCAGATTTCTGGCAACTACGTGAACGTAGACTGGTTCAAGTTCTGCATGGGCTTTGACTGTGAAGATAATGTCTCCATTCGCAACCACCGCATTGAACTCCCGATTGCTGAAAAGTCTTATGCTGTGTTCAGTATGACGGGCAAGCTCCTCGGACATGTGGATGCCAAGGGTCAGAGCCTTGCTAAGTCTATCCGCTCTGCAGGCTTTGTGCCGGGCGTGTACATGGTGCGCGGTCTCGGACAAACCAAGACCTTCCGCGTGTTGGTGAAATAAAGACGCTGAGACAGCCGAAGTGCTGTGCAGTGTCATCCTGAGCGAAGAGGCGTAGCCTCGAAGTCGAAGGATCTAAAAATGGCGACCCTCGGGCCGCCATTTTTTTACACTGTCACCCCGGCCACTGTGCCGGGGTCACCTATTTTGGGTATCTAAATGACTCGTTAGCCGAATATAGATTCCTCTGCGGTTTTGCGTACTCGCATGAAGTGTTTTGATTTGATGCTGTTGTCGAATTAAATCATTTTACAAATAAGTTACAGAACTGCGCTTGCCACTATATCCAAATATTGATACATTAATGCATGACCCTTGAAAAGGCCTCAGGCATCCGAAAAAAATCGGATGCTTTTTCTTTTTCAAAACTAGGAGGCTAAATGAGTCAAGAAAAACGCGGCCATATTGCTTTTGTGATGCTGTTGCAGTTATGTCTAGAATTGCAAATCGAAATGGTAAAATGTATATTAGGAGAACAAATATGGCCCTAGCAATTAGCAATATCCCGATTTTGACGGATGCGGTGGCGGAATCTTTCGTGAAAAATGCGGAAGAGGCAGAACGTAACCGCGGATCCATCGACTTTACTCGGCAACATTCCGAGTGGAGTGGGTTTGATATGCGCAATGCTGCACGAATTGCCAAACTAAGGGCTGAAGGAAAATGGCCTTTTTAGAATCTAATTGCATTCGCACGGCTCTGACTCCATCAGTTTTAAATCGTTGTAATACTTTTTCTTGTGGTAACGAAGACCTTGATGCGTTCTTTTCAAGGGATGCCGTTAAGTATAGCCAACAGCTGATGGGTAAAACCTATGTTTTTGTAGATTCTTCTACTTTGAAAGATGTAGTTTGTGCTTTTACTGTATCTAATGCAAGTATTTTTACGAACTATCTTCCAAATGCACGAAAGAAACAGATTGGCAAAAATCTACCTTGGGGAAAACGGGATTTGATATATCCTGCGGTGTTGATAGGTCGACTTGGTGTAGGTGTACCTTTTAAGAAACAGCATGTCGGAAGCGAACTGCTTGATTATATCAAACAGTGGTTTGTTGATCCTGATAACAAGACTGGGTGTCGTTATCTTGTGGTTGACGCGTACAATCAGCCTGTTCCACTTTCGTTTTATGAGGCTAATGGTTTTCGGTACATGTTTTCATCTGAAGAACAGGAGTGCCGGTATCGAAATATAGAATCGTCTGCGGCGTTGCATACTCGCATGATGTATTTTGATTTGATGCTGCTGTCGAATTAAGTTCCGTTGGTATGAAAATTTGATTTTGAGATAAAATTATAGAACGAAAGCGGAATTTAAATCCGCAAGATCTAAAGCAAAAAGGTAGCCATTAAGCTACCTTTTCAAATTCTTGCGCGTTCCTTGCGAATCTCGCGTGCGCGTCCTGCGTTTTATCGCTTATCGTTTGTCCTTATGCAAACAACCTTATTACGCGTTTGATTCCTGCAACAAATCGATCGATGTCGCGTTCGAGTGTATAAGCGCCAAAGCTCAAGCGGAGCGTGGCGTCAAGCCCAAAGCGGTCCATCACCGGTTGCGCACAATGGTGCCCGCTGCGCACGGCGACGTTTTCTTCGTCGAGAATCATGGCGGCGTCACCGACGGCGATGCCGTCCAACGTGATGCTGATGAGCGCGCCGCGTTCCTTCGGGTTACCAAGAACTTTCACTTGCGGGATTTCGGCGAGCTGCTTCAAGGCGTACTGCGTAATTTGTGCTTCGTGCTCACGGATGTTGTCGAGGCCAACATTGTTCAGCCATTCGATAGCTTTCCCGAGGCCGATAACTTCGGCAATGGCGGGTGTGCCTGCTTCAAAACGTGCCGGGACGTCGGCGTAAGTCGTCTTTTCGAAAGTCACGTTTTTGATCATTTCGCCACCGCCGTGCCAAGGCGGCATGCTGTCGAGTACGTCGTATTTGCCGTAAAGCACGCCAATTCCGGTCGGACCGTACATTTTGTGACCGCTGAAGGCGAGGAAGTCGCAGTCGAGCTTCTGCACGTCAATCTTGATATGGCTAGAACTCTGGGCGGCGTCAATCAATACTTTTGCCTGTGGGGCGAGCTTGTGTACTGTGGCGATGATTTCTTCAATCGGGTTGACTGTACCGACGGAGTTGCTCACGTGGGCAACGGCGACCATCTTGGTGTGCGGCGTCAAAAGTTCCGGGAGCTTGGTCAAGTCCAAATCGCCGTCATCGCGGACGGGAATGACCTTGATTTTTGCGCCTTTCATTTCGGCGACAAGCTGCCAGCTTACAATGTTGGCGTGGTGTTCGAGGCCGCTGATTAAAATTTCATCGCCTGCTTCGAAGAACTTGCGTCCATAGCTCCAAGCGACGAGATTGATGCTTTCGGTGGTGCCGCGAGTGAAGACAATTTCGTCTTCGGATTTTGCATTGATGAACTTTGCAACGTCTTTGCGGGTCTTTTCAAAGGCTTCGGTGGTGCGGGCGCTCAGGCGGTAAACGCCGCGTTTTACGGAGCTGTAGTGTTCGCGGTAAAAATCGTCCATCGCGTCGATGACGCTTGCGGGCTTCTGGGTCGTGGCGGTGCTGTCCAAAAAGGCGAGCGGCTTTGATTCTTTGTCGCCTGCGACCAACATCGGGAATTCATTGCGTAAGACTTCTGCGTTCATGCCCGCAAAGATAGAAATCCTCTATAGCCGGAGTCAAATTCAAGTAAAATATTATTAGTGTGCAACAATTTTTTTGCTTCTGCGTTAAGTATTGGTTATAATTCGTAATATATTTAGACTATTGTAAAGTTTTAAAAGAGGTTTAGATGAAAAAATTTTTTGCGGCGGGTTTGATTTGTTCCGCAATTTTGGCACAGGGAACATTTGCACAGGATGCGCTTCGCGCAGCAGTCGATTCCAACAATTGGAAAAAAGTAAAGAAGATTGTCAATTCCGGTGAACTAGAAGAAATCTATTGCGGAAAGATGTCCGCAAAAAATGCAACGAACATTTACGCAAAACAATTCAAGCAGATGCCTGATGAAGCGTTTGCGGCTTGCCCATCGCAGTTTGCGTATGGCTTTGGTCCGAAGGTTTGCGGAATGGCGAACGCCGCCAATGCTTGCACGGGTGTAATCAAGTATTTATTTAGCGATGCCGAAAAGGGGAGTGGTAAGGCTCTCAAGACGCTTGACGATGTGGCTAAGGCTGCGACGAAGACGAAGGCTTTTGGAAAACAGTCTCTCGTGAGTGTCGATACGACGGTCTGGAAACCATGCCCTAAGAAAGGTGCAGCTCGAACAAAGTGCCTCGCCCAATGCAAGGTGGATGCAAATTCTTTGATGGCTATCGATCATGATGTCGATTGCAAAAAGAATCCAGAGCAGATGGTGGATAAGACGATTCGAGTCTATAAGCCGTCTCCAGTTTTTGCGGCTCTCCGCACAGGGTTTACGGAAGGCTTCTGGAAGGCTCCGATGTCTGCTGCGGGAACGTATGCCGCTTACACTAGCAAATACGCCAAAGTCCTTTCGATTCCAGATACCGCAGTGACGGGCGTGAATTACGTGAAGACTTGGGCCGCAAAGCACAAGGCTGCAAAATCGTCGCTTCCGGGCGGTCAGCTGTTCCGCTTCTGCACCGCATGGAAAGGCAAGGTGGATCCGATTCTTTCTGCCGAAGGATTCAACACGCGCTGCCCGGTATTCAAGAACTTTGTGGACAAACGTGACAAACAAGTTTATAAGATCAAAGAAATTGGCGGTGTTAATTGGTTCGTAGAAAACTTGAATTACGATGCCAAGGACGGTTCGATGTGCTATGACCGCGATGATGGAAATTGCAAGACCTTTGGCCGCCTCTACACGCAGGAAGCTGCCAAGACCGCTTGCCCGGACGGTTATCATCTCGCTACGGATGCGGATTGGAAAAAACTTGAAGATTACGCCGGTGGCGCACGTGAAGCCGCTCTCAAACTCAAGAGCAACGGCAGCGATGATTATGCATTCACGGCCATGTTCGGCGGTTACGCCAACAAGAGCGGCGTCTGCACGACGATGGGCGATGGCGCTTACTTCTGGACTGCGGATGTCGATACGGATGGTCGTGGCAAAGCCCGCACCATGTTTGCATCTGACAAGGATGTCGGCTCTATCACGGTGGACCCGAGTTTCTATCTTGCGGTCCGTTGTGTAGCCGGAGCCGAGTAGGGAACCTCTAAAAATTGCTTTGATAAAGAAAAATTGAGCGAAACCGAGGGCAGGTAGGAATGAAAAGTGGCGAATACTGGAGGTATTTGCCACTTTGAATGACGAACCGGCACGATGTGTTGTAGCCAATTTTTTAAAAATGAATTTTTAGAAGGAGACCGAAATGGAAAATTTGAAGTCGGGCGCATTTGCGCCCACCTGTTTGCGTGAAACTTGGATCAAGCGCCAAGCGCTGATGACCAAAGTCCGTGATTTCTTTGTTCGTCGTAATGCGCTCGAAGTCGAGACGCCTGTGCTTTCTGCCTATGGCGGAACGGACCCGCAGCTCGATTACTTTGAAATCGAAGACCCCAAGCGGTTCATGATGACGAGTCCGGAATTTCACATGAAGCGTTTGCTTGCCGCGAACTTCGGTGACATTTTTCAGATTACCAAATCGTTCCGCAAGGATGAATTCGGTGGCCATCACAACAACGAGTTTTCGATGGTGGAATGGTACCGCGTAGGCATGCCGCAAGAAAAGCTCATGGACGAAGTCGAAGACCTCGTGAGCGAAATTATTGGGACTAAACTAAACGCACGCCGCACCCGCTGGATTGACGCGTTTAAGAACTACGCTGGAATCGATCCGTTCTGCGAAAAACTTTCGGACTTTGCGGATGCTTGCGTTGCGCGTGATGTCCCGGTGCCTGTAGGCAGTGAAACGCTCTCTCGCGAAGAGTGGTGGGACTACATGATGGTATTCTTGGTCGAGCCCGCGCTGGCGAGTAACGGCCCCGAGTTCATTCTTGACTACCCGCCATCGCAGGCTGCGCTCGCGCAGACCTACACCGACGCTGACGGTCGTGTGTGGGCTCGCCGCTTCGAGCTTTTCGTGAATCAGGTGGAACTCTGCAACGGCTATACGGAACTCACGGATGCGGTGGAACAGCGCCGTCGCTTCAATGCGGACCTCGACATCCGCCGTGCAATGAACAAGCCTCTGCCCCCGCTGGACGAACGTTTCCTCGCGGCTCTTGAATCGGGAATGCCTGCCTGTTCTGGTGTGGCGCTTGGGCTGGACCGCCTGTTCATGCTCGCCCTCGGGAAAGAAGAAATCGCCGACGTGATCCTGTTCCCGAGCCCGATTGCGTGAGTAGGTGTTAGGCTTTAGGGATTAGGTTTTAGGTGAATAATCATGGATTCGCCATCTTATAATAACATGCGAAGCATGTGATACTATTCCTAATACCTACAACCTGTAACCTAAAACCTACTTCCCCAGCAG
>CAMJNF010000020.1 GCA_946407235.1 uncultured Fibrobacter sp.
ACACCGTGCTCGTTGCTATCGGTAACGGTTCTAACCCGCTTATCAGCAACACCACTCCGGAACTCTCCGTCGACAAGAAGGGTCACATCCTTCTCGAAGATGCAACCGCCAACAAGACTTTCATGGAAAAGGTCTACGCCGGTGGCGACATCGTGCTCGGCGCAGCCACTGTCATTTTGGCAATGGGTGAGGGCCGCAGAGCCGCAGCAGGCATCAACGAGTTCTTGAAAAAATAAGCTTCGCATTACGGCGTCGCTCGCCCCCTCACGTATTACAATACGCTACGGGGGCTCGGCTCCTGGTCCTGCTCGCTTCTTTTTCCAAGCACGGAATTTTTAAAAAGGATGGCATCGGCCATCCTTTTTTGCTTTGTCATGCCGGACTCCGTTCCGGCATCACCTTTTTGCATTCCATTCCTTTTTGTCAATTCTGCTTTTTCCGGACTTCGCCTTTTCCGAATTCTTTTGATTATATTCAAAATAAAGGTTATTTAAGGAGATGTTATGGATTGGTCTAAAATTTTTGGAATCACCTGTGGCGTAGCGTTTTTCGCAGGCTCTGTTTCTGCAGCCACTCTTCCGACAGCAAAAGAAGTTCAAGCCAAGATGGGCTTGGGCTTCAATATCGGCAACTCGATGGAAGTGCCGAACAACCCGACTTTGTGGGGTAACCCTTACCCGACGCAGGCGTTGCTCGATTCCGTCAAGGCGGCGGGCTTCAATACGGTGCGTATTCCTTGCGCTTGGGACAGTCACACGAGCGGTGGTAAGGTGACCGAAACTTGGCTTGATTCCGTGAAGACGGTCGTTGATTACGCCATGCGCGCAGGTCTTTACACAATCCTCAACATCCACCACGAAGGTGAAGGTGGCTGGTTCCAGAGCAACATCGGCACGAGCGTCGATAACACTATCGACAACAAGATGAATACTTACTGGACGCAGATTGCGAACAAGTTTAAGAACTACAACGAACGTTTGCTCTTCGCGGGCGCAAACGAACCCGGCCCGAATGTGAATACGTGGACATCGCAGCATGTGTCTACGCTTATGCATTACTATCAGACCTTCATTGACGCCGTCCGCGCTACGGGTGGCAACAACGAAACTCGCACCTTGATTATCCAGGGCCTCAACACTGACATCGACAAGTCTGTCGCAAACGCTCCGGTAAGCACCTTCCCGAAAGACAAGGTCGAAGGTCGCCTGATGTTCGAAGTGCACTACTACGATCCGTACCAGTACACGCTCATGACGAGCCCGCAGGATTGGGGCGCGAGCGAACCGATTCAGCCACAGTACTACTATGGCGATTACACCAAGGCCAGCGAACCTAAGCGTAACGCCGGTTACAACGCCTGGGCTGGCTCTGTCGATTCCAAGCTTGGGAGCATCGTGCATCCGCAGGAACAGTTTGCCAAGATGAAGACGAATTACGTGGACAAGGGCTACCCGGTCATTGTCGGCGAATTTGGCGCGAACATTCGCACTCCGGAATTGAGCGGCTCCGACTTGAATCTCCACAAGCAAGGCCGCGTGCAGTGGCACAAGGATGTGGTTTCTGCCGCTAAGCAATACGGCCTGACCCCGATTCTTTGGGATATGGGCAACGAAAGCGATACTGGCTACGACAACATGGCTTACATCCGCCGTCAAAAAGCGCCGGTGGGAAAGGTGCTTGAAGTTGACGTTATCAACGCCATGCGCGGTGTGTATGGTCTCGGCAATTACGTGAACAACGGCGTGACCCACGTTGAAGATTTTATCAATGGTGGCAGCGATGCTCCCGTTTCCAGTTCAAGCACAACCTCTCAGTCAAGCAGCTCTGTACAGAAAAATTGCGATGCTTTGATGCCTGAATGCGGCTGGCCCCCAGAAGTACTTTGTAAGGCGGGTCTTGTGGAATATTGCGAAGGCATTGCATTGCCGACCGCTCCCGCAACAAGCCAGGTGAAACTTCACCGCGAAGGCGATATACTTTACGGCTCTAGCGAAATTATGCTTTTCGACTTGAACGGAAACCTTGTTCGCAGTGTCGGAATGGCAAATTCGACAAATACCGAAATGCATTTGAACGGTCTTCGACAAGGAAATTATGTGGCGAAGTGCCAAGGCAGCGTGTTGCTAGTGCGTGTTCGCTAATGTTCCCGTAAACATGGACACTCGAGACTGTGTAACGTATAAAACGGTCACAATCGGTAACCAAACTTGAATGGCCGAAAACCTTAAGCTCAATTACAATGAGGGTACCGCTAAGAGCTGGTGCGGTGGTGGCTCTGGTAATACCGAGGGCGATTGCAGTAAGTATGGTCGCCTTTATACGTGGGCTGCGGCGATTTACTCTTATGCTGGCGAAGATTGCGGATATAGCAAACGCTGCCCCGCCCGTTGGAAGCCTTGTGGCTTATGTCCCCCGAGATGGCATGTGCCGAGTAAGGAAGAATTTGAACAGTTGGTCGAAGCTGTCGGTGGTTCTAGTGTTGCCTGAAAAATTAAAATCGTCGTCTAGATTATACAAGGGATGGCTTGCCCATTCCTTTTCTCTATTATACGAACTGTATTATATAGCTTAAAAAATGGTCCTTTTTTTATAAAAAAGCTTGTTTGAATGTTCGAAAATCATATTACGTGTATAATACAGATGTTGCGTTCCGGTATGTAAAAATTTATTTTAAAGCCTATGAAGTCGATTTTTGATTACCAAGATTACCACCTCTATTTGCAGGATTACTATGACGAACGCAAGCGTCTTGGTTCGTTCTCATGGCGTGAGTTTTGTCGAAAGGCTGGGTTCTCGTCGCCGAATTTTTTGAAACTTGTGTGCATGGGGCAGAGCAAACTGAGCAAAATAAAGGCAAGTCAGGTTGCAAAATCGATGGGTCTTGTCGATTACGAAGAAGAGTATTTTTACCAGCTTGTCGCATTTGGGAATGCCGAAAACAGTTCTGCTCAAAGGGCTGCGTCTCTTGAAATGCAACGCATTGCCTTGGAACATCAGGTTCGCGTTGTCGATAAAGATGCGTTCCAGTACTATGAATCCTGGAAATATCCGGTTATTAGGGAACTTGCCCCGTTGATGCCGGGCGCAACCCCGCGCGATTTCGCCGAAGAATGCAAGGAATATGTTTCTGCCGAAGAAGTTAACGATGTCCTGGATTTCCTTGTCAAGGCGGGATTCCTGAAAAAAGAAGGCAATAACGTTTATACGCAGACGGAGCAGACCGTCATCGGTTCCAAGGATTCGCTTCCGATTGCTATTCGTGCCATGCACAAAGAAATGGCCATTATGGCAGCTCGTGCTGTGGACCGCTATTCTGCAAACGAGCGCTTTTTTAACGGTGCGACGCTTGGCGTGAATCAGGATGCCTATGATAAAATCGTTGAAGAAATCAAGGCGTGCTGTAAAAAGGCCGTTGCCATCGCAAATGAATGTGGTGATTTTGATCAGGTGTTTCGAATCAATTTGCAATTTTTCCCAGTAACAAATAAAGTAACGAGGAAGAGCCGTGTTTAAAATAAGTCTTTATTTTATTGTCCTTTCATTGTTGTTTGCAGCATGTGCAGACGACAATTATGCTACTGGGACGGTTGATCCGAATGCAAATCCGATTGCCTTGAATAGTAGTTCGTCAGAGGAACCGGGCCCCACAATCAGTCCTGATGTTTCTAGTTCTTCGGACTATGGCAATGCAAAGACCGTAGTCAAGGCTGACGAGCGTATTATGGTTGTGTATTCGCTAGATGGTAAAATGGAAAGCTGTATTGATACATTGTATTCCCTCGGTTTTAAAACGTCCGTGACAAAAAGCTATGCGATTGTATCTACAGATAAAGGTGCAATATCTGCTGATAAAGGCGAAATTGCCGTCTATGCACAAGAAAAAGGCGCTACGGCATCTTGTGAAGTCGATGGAAAATCGTATTCGTCAAAGTTCAAGTTCGGTCAAAATGATCGTGTGGAACGCACGATAAAATTGGAAAAGTACGGAACTGCTTGTGAAACCGTTTTCGAACAGTTCAAGAGCTTGTGTCTGCTCCAAGATGTGAATGACGAACTTAGCGGTGCTTGTGATGCTGACGGTTCTCTTGAAGCTTATTGCGCCTATATTGACAAAAATGCTGATTTTGATCAGTATTTGGTTGAATATACCGCTGAATCGAAAGCTAATTGCGGCGAAGAAGGTCTTCGCATGGAATCTTTTGGAATTTAGCCTTTTGTCAAATTAGCAAAACTAATTGATTTACCCCCCATCCTGACGCCCCCTGTCCAATCTATTTTCTAAACAGAGACGGTGCTTTTTCTTTGAGCTTGTCATGCCTGCCACCGAGCAGGCATCTCCTTCTAGTGTTTGGAAAAGGAGATCCCCGCCTTCGCGGGGATAACAGTGAAAAAGCTTCACGATGATAACATACAAAGGTGGCTTTTATGAAGTTAGGATGGTTTGGTAAACAATTTCGCACGGCTCTCGCCTTGATGGGGCTTGCGTGCGGTCTCGGATTTTCACAGGATTTGCTTTATCCCGACATGTTCGCATTGTCGGATGTGCAACTTTTGGATGGCGTTTTGAAGGAACGCCAGGACTTGAACGTTGAAACGCTCCTCAGCTACGATGTGGATCGCTTGCTCGCGCCTTTTTACGAAGAAGCTGGCATGAAGCCGAAGGCAAGCAAGTTCCCGAACTGGGCGGGCCTCGATGGTCACGTTTTGGGGCATTACCTGAGTGCACTCGCAATGCATTACGCCGACAACGATGACGTTCAGGTCAAGGAACGCCTCGAATACATCTTGAAAGAACTCAAGACGATTCAGGATCAGAATTCCAAGGACGCGAATTTCGTGGGCTACATTAGCGGCGTGCCGAATGGCAAATCGATGTGGCTCAAGATGAAGAACGGCGATGCCGGTGCACAGAACGGCTATTGGGTGCCGTGGTACAATATCCACAAGCTTTATGCGGGCTTGCGTGATGCTTACGTTTATGCGGGCTACGAGAGCGCAAAAACGATGTTCCTTAAACTTTGCGATTGGGGCATCACGATTACGAACGGCTTGAATGATTCCAAGATGCAGCAGATGCTCGGCACGGAACACGGCGGCATGCCCGAAGTTTACGCCGACGCCTACAAGCTCACGAAAGACGAAAAGTACCTGAATGCGGCCAAGAAGTGGTCGCACCAGTGGCTTTTGAATCCGATGTCGCAAGGTAACGATAACTTGACGAACGTCCATGCGAATACGCAGGTGCCGAAGGTTGTGGGTTTTGCTCGAATTGCGGAACTCTCGGGCGATGAAAAGTACCAGAAGGGTTCTGATTTCTTCTGGCAGACGGTCGTGAACAAGCGCAGTATCGCGATTGGCGGCAACAGCATTTCGGAACATTTCCCAGCGCTCGACAATCACAAAAAGTTCGTGGAAGAACGTGAAGGACCTGAATCCTGCAATACGTACAACATGCTTAAGTTGACAGAACGTCTGTTCAACATCAAGCACGATGCGCATTACACCGACTTCTACGAACGCGCCCTTTTCAACCATATCCTTTCGACCATCCACCCGACGCATGGCGGCTATGTCTACTTCACTCCGGCTCGTCCGCGCCATTACCGCGTGTATTCCAAGGTCAATGCGGGCATGTGGTGCTGCGTGGGCTCGGGCATGGAAAATCCGGCGAAGTACAATCAGTTTATTTATACGAAAGACGGCAACTCGCTTTACGTGAACCTTTTTGCGGCTTCCATATTGAATTGGAAAGATAAAAGCGTGAAAATTAAGCAGGAAACCGCTTTCCCGAAGGGCGAAAGTTCCAAGTTTACGATTACGGGTAGCGGGGAATTTGATATGCAGATTCGCCATCCGTATTGGGTCAAGGAAGGTGAATTCAAGGTCATCGTCAATGGCGATACTGTCGTGAAAAAGTCAACGCCGTCGAGTTACGTTTCTGCGGGTAAATCTTGGAAGTCTGGCGATGTCGTCGAAGTGCTTTACCCGATGTACACGCACGTCGAGGATTTGCCGGGCGTTACCGATTACGTGGCGCTTTTGCACGGCCCGATTGTGCTCTCTGCAAAGACGGGGACAGCGAACTTGAATGGCCTTGTTGCCGATGATGGCCGCTGGAGTCACATCGCGTCCGGAGCGCTGGAAGCGCTCGATCAGGCGCCGATGCTTGCTAGCAAAAAAGAGGATATCCCGTCGAAAGTGGAACCAGTGAAGGGTGAACCACTGCACTTCAAGGCGCCTTATCTTTTTGCGAAGCAAAAGGACGCGAACCTGCTTTTGCAACCGTTCTATGAAGTGCATGATGCTCGTTACATGATGTATTGGATGGTGCTTACGGACCCGTCGATTCTCGACCGCCTCGAAAAAGAGCAAAAAGAAGCTTTGGCGCTTGACGAAAAAACGGTCGATAAAGTTGCTCCGGGTGAACAGCAGCCAGAAGTAGATCACAAGATGAAAATCGAAAATTCCACTTCGGGCACGCACCAAGGCGAATTCTACCGCGACGCAGGCAAGTGCTCTGGCGGCGATGGCGGCCTCATCAGCTACGAATTCGAGACGAACAGCGAAGATTCCCTCAGCCTCATGGTGCGCTACTGGGGCAACGAAGGCTGTACACGTGAATTTGACATCTCGATTGACGGCGAAAAACTTGTGACCGAAACCATTTCGAACCGCTGGAAAAAGGATGAATTCGTGAACGTGACGTATCCGATTCCCGATAAAATGGTAAAGGGCAAAAAAGTGGTGCGCATTTCGTTCTCGGCAAGTTCAGGAATGGTGGGCGGCATCTATGGCGTGCGACTGCTGCGCAACAAGCCAAAGCCGGAATCGGTAAGCATCAAGCCGGTTGCTGCCGTAAAACAAGGCCTCCGCGTGCGTGCAGACCGACAAACGCTTCAGATTGAATCTCCGAGCGCTCTTGCTCGAACGATGAACGTGAAAATTTATTCGATGGACGGGCGCCTGAAACTCTCGCAAATGCTCCCCGCAGGTACAAGCGAGTTTAACGTCAACATTGCGGGCCTCAAGAATGGCAATTACATTGTTCGCCTTTTCCAAGATGGCCTTGTTCGTGGCTACACGCTATTCAACAAAAACGGTATTTAATCATTTTTGTTGAGGCTTGACTACAGTATATTCGTTATGCTCGCAAAAGCGAGCATTTCTTATTCCGCTTTCGTAGAGTCCTTTACGCAACGGACGGGAAATGCGTAAATTTTAGGTTCTTTGTTGAAAGAAAAATCTTTACTATTACTTGAAATGCAAAAAGGATAGGCATCTTCAGCACAATTGGGGCAATCAGGGTAGATTGTTTCTTGCCTTAGTGTCCAAAAACAGGTCTTTTTGCCTATGTCTTCAAATGCAAAATTTTCTAAGTAATTAACATAATATCCTGTTGGTAAAATTTTAAATCCCACAACGTCAGAGCCATTGCCGTTATCTAGCCAGCCTTCTGTTGACTTTAAATCGGTTGCGAAGTAGTTTACGACATATTGCAAAGATTTCCATTCGTTAACAGAGGGTACATGCCATTTATCAGGACAAACTCCGCGGATCTTGAAATCGTTATTCCAATATCTAATAATGGGACAAATGTAATCATCAATTTCAGCATCTACGCAATCCATGCTTGCTTCCCACGTGTAAAGTCTTCCGTATTTTGCGCAACTGTCGGGTTCGTTGTTGTAGCAAAAACTGGCAGAGTCAATGATGTCGATGGTTCCGTAGTAATATTGGGGTGTTGGTTTTGTGTATGCATAGTTCAGGTTCTCAGCCATCCACCATTGGTCACCGATTTTTACGGTTTTGTACTCTTGCCCATCGCGTTCGTCCGTCATTGTACCATGTTCGACTTGGATTGTTTGGTCATCTTTAACACAGCGGACGGGATATGCCACTGCTTTAGGAGTAGAATTTGTTGATGTTTTATTGGTTTTGAAATACAATCCTTTTGCGTTGTTGTTGTCAAGTTGTTCGGATGTCCAAAAACTGTAGTACTGTAATTTCATTTCTGTTTTAAATTCGTTGTCTTCGTTCTCCGTAAAAAACCAATAATGTTCTATCCAAATCAGCCTGTCATTGGACTCTTTGGAAAAATCAATAATATTTTTTATGTCTGTTTCATTGGGAATATGCCAATTTTCAGGGCATACTCCTCGCACACCTTTTGATGGTTGCGAACCGCAATTTACGCCTTTTCCACATCCTTTACCGTCTAGACTAAAGACTGCCGCACTATCCATTGCGATTGACCAACGATAAAGTTTTCCGTATTTATCTTTGGATGTTTGTTTATTGCTGGTTGTGTTAGAAGAATCTTTATTAGATGTCGGTAACGAATATGCAAAGTTTAAGTTCTCCGCCATCCACGTCTGTTCACCAATTTTGATGGTTTTATAAACTTGACCATCTCGTTTGTCAATCAATTCTCCGTATGAGTATTGGGGCCAACTTGAGGAACTAATTTCTGAACTACTGGAGATTGCATTAAACGAAGACGATGATGACAATTCTTCAATAGCAGAACTAGAAAGAGGGGCTTCGCTAGAAGAACTCTCCGCATAAAAGTTAGTTGGATTGTCATCTCCACAGGCTGCAATAGTGAATACTAATGCAGCCGTAAATGTACAAATGGCCTTGCTTAGCATGAAACTTATCTCCCAGTATAAATATATACTAATTATGGTTGAAAATTAATTAGAATGTACTAGTCTGATGGACAACAATTTTATTCCCCCAAATTCAATATCTTTTACTTTTTTATAAATAATATCAACGGGCGTATTGTTGTTAACCGCAAGCATGGCGAGAGAGCTTGCTAAGGTTAAAGATAATGGTCCTATGTTTTCTTCATTTTCAACTAAAAAGAACTTTGCAGCAGCGCTTAATGTAGTATCTGTTTCAGTCAAAAAGGTTTGAAGACTGTCACTTTTTAGCAAATTGGTACACGATGCATCCGCACCTAAATGGAAAAACATGACGTTATCTTCTCCATTTACATTAAATCCAAGATTGCAGACATACCCAATTTGTTGGCAGGAACCATCTGGATTTCCAGGAACATTACAGTTTTCTTCTGCTCCAATTATTGTCACTAATATTGTGATTGCGTATAATATTACCTTTTTCATGGAATTCTCCTTTTTTTCTTTATCGCCTCGAATGGCATTTTTAAAATGGCTTGATTAATGGAACGGATTCTTGTAACATCAAATCCCCATCCCTGAGATTTGTCGTTGTCACTATGCAAAGTGACGGTCAGCTTGCTGGACTTGACTTTTATGGTTTTTCCGGCAAGTTCTTTCCCGACGTACATGCCGATATTTTTGCCTTCGGCATCAGTAAGTATTATGTCGTCTCCACTTCCAACGGCTGTGCTGTCATGGAAAGTTACGTAATAGACAACGTCTTTCCCAAATTCGTATGTACAGCTGTAGTCTGTTTGCGGGGCGTAGCCGTTGGTGACTTTGCAGTTGTCGTATGCGCTAGATTTATGGCCTTCATTGATGGAAAAGTCGCTGACGAGTGTTGCGACTTGAGCATTTGACGAGTCGTTATTGAATTCTGTAACTGAACGCCCGAATATAACGATTTGCCATTTTCCCAGTTCTGGGTTTTCGACATCCACAACTTCAACGTTGTTTAAACTGTCAAAACAGTCGTGACTGAGTTTATTTTGTGCTGTGCAATTATTTTGTGCTGTGTCAACATCACTTTCAAGAATGTTTTCTAGGCCGCTCGTTAAAGAATCTAAAATTTCTGTTGGCAAAGGTTTCAGTCGCCATGGGTAATAGTATTTTCCGGATGGACTAATCAAGTACATGTCGAGGTTGTTGACGAGTTTTGGTTCTTTTGAATTTTGGGATATATAATATTCTGCAGTAGCCTCAAGATAGCCTGGAGCATCGTCCCATACTAAAGTGGTTCTTAGCCGGCTCCGTGTTGTATCGACGTTTATAATCCACCTTTTTTCAATTCCGTTCCCAATTTCGATTTCTTTGAATTTTGGGAATTCTTTTGTTTTTTTGTTGTAGTCTGAAATCATGTCCAAGGCTGCTTTTCCGTTGATATACCCCCATCCTGTGGCGAAGTCAGGGCCTTTCCCATAAGGTGTAAAATGGGGCTTTCCGTCGTTATGTGCTCTATTGAGGTCTGGATTGCTTGCAAAGTGGGCTTCTTCGGAATCTTCCATATCTACAGCTGTGTGTATCAAGAGCGCTTTTGTTGTGGAGTTCCTCATGGAGTGCTTGTCTAGTGGATCTCCTGTTTGCTTGTGGAATTTTTGATACATAAGTGCGGCAACTCCAGATACGAAAGGCGCCGCCTGAGATGTTCCTCCATCACCCATAATCTTGTAGCCACAAGAATTTCCATAACAGATGTCTGGTGTTATTGTACCTCGTGTAAAGTCGAAATCTACACGAAGTAAACTTATTTCATCATTTTTTTTTACGTTAATCATGCCGAAACGTTCTGTCTGAAATTCCTTTGGAAGCGACCAGATAAAGTGTGTTTCGGATGTTAACTTTGTGTCAGCTTTTCCGAAAAAGACCGATCCGAAAATACTTTCTGAATTTTCTAGGCCCTTGATTATTTTATACCTGATTTCTACGGAATCTGTAGGCGAAATTGTGATTTTATTCTCTAGTATTTTTATAAAATATAACTCAAGTCTTTTGGACATTGCAACTGAGTCTAAATCACTGGCTTTGCAATCTAAAACATTGTTGTTCCCTTCCAAAGGGATTATGTTACAGGATGTGGCATAATTGGACAATGTACTTGAATCTTTTTTATTGAATTCAATATTTAGGTAAGGGGTTGTTTCATTCGCTCTATATAGCTTGATAAAGTCAATTTGGACTTCAAAGGGGTGAGCCTCATCGACTACTAATTGACTGGAAATTCCTGGAGCCATCACATCGGGCTTAATGCGTCCGTCCATAGTTGGTCCCATGCTGGATGTAGTAGCCCTTATTTTTTCTTCGGCTGTTATGTTTCCGACGATGATTGGATTTTTAGCATTTGCGAATATAGAATGGAATCCTTGCGAACAACAGTAGAGTTTTTTGTCTCTTCCGTTATTGTGTGCTGAAAAAATAGCGGTCTTTACAAGCGTATCTCCTTCAATACATTTTGAAGGGTCTGTCTTGCTGCAACCGCTTTTCCAGTTCTTGAATATGGCTTCGTCTATTTCGTAGTCTTTTTGTTGATACCACCCCATATCAATTGTATGGGAATGATTGACTACATGACCTATTTGTTGTGTGATGGCATTGTTATCACCGTGATAAAAATGAACTTTGGGAGCAACACCCCTATATTTGAAATTTTGAGGCTTTAAGAATGGGTGCGTAGTTGCAGACATGTTTCCGTTCCCCCCTATGTAGCCGGAAACAACAGTTCCATGAAATTGATTAAATAATTTAGCGTTTCCAAATTCCTTTGCTTTGATTGTCCTTTTCAATGTACTTAGTGAGGAGTCGTAGTAAATTCCGAAGTACTCGTGTTTCTGCATGATTCTTGGATGTGCTTCTCCCAAAGAATCGTATTCATTAAAATCAGGATGGTCAAAATCGGTGGATGTGTCGTATACTCCTACTAAAATGCTGTCGCCTGAATATTCAACGCCTTTCAGCCAATCAAAATCGGCACTGTCTTTTTTTAAAGCGTTTAACCATTCTTCAGAATTTTGTAGACTAGAGATGTTTACTGCTTCTCGTCCCTTGTCGTTCGAAAGTGCTGGTGTACGTACTACATTTAATGATTCAATATTTCTCTTTTTCGCTAAACACTGTAGCGAATCTTTTGCAACTGTTGCAACGAGGAATCCTCGGGCAACTCCGATATTTTTACCTTTGCAACGGCTTATTGTCGAGATGCATTCGTTGACATCGACGTCTTCCCAACAACTGATGTCTACTTCAAATTCTGTTCGAGGTTCAATGATCTTGTTGCATCTTCCATCAGCATAGCAAACATCTTTCTCCGTGTTCAAGTCTTCATCCGTTAAATACACCTTGATTGGTTTTGTATCTGCTACAGGAATTGCGTTATAAAATCCTGCAATAAGGCTATCTAATGTTTTTTTCTTTAATTTGTCGCTGGTTTTAAATGCTCCCACAATTTTTCCGCGGGTTTTGCCTATAGAAAGTTTCGATATTCCTCTTTGCGCGAGTAAATCGCGTTCCTTAGGCGAAAGCGGGGTGTCCTTGAATAGCCAAAATCTCCCGGCTGGCAGAATATCGTTTTTGTTCCCATTGTATTTGGTTACGACTGTGTTGACTCCTCGATCGTTCCATGTAAGCACATCGCTGGTATTATGGTTTCCGTTTATCGGGTCATCGCCCCATAAAATCTTGTGGGACGAATCGTAAACAGCCATGAAATAGTTCGGTTCCGTTTCGTTCATGTTTTTCTGATGCGACCAGTCCTTTGAAAAGTCGTATGCGTCCCAGCCTTTTTTATGAATTCTGAAATGAATTTCAATTTTACTTCTGGGGTTCAACGTTCCGACAACGCTCAACTTGATATCGGACATATTGCCGACTGGCGTCGAGGTTGATGTAATGGAATAGCGATCGGAAATAGGGTCGATGGTCGCTATTATGGCGGGATCTGCTGCGTAATAGTGAATTTCGGGGTTGCGAATTGGCTCCGAAGATTTGTTTGTCAATGAAATTCGGTATTCAACCCAGTTCCACTCCGTACGATGCCTTTGGCTTAGCAATTGAACGGTTGGATTTGCCCAAATGCTGCTTGCTGCAAGTGTGAGAAATAAAATAATTGAGATAAAGTATTTTGAATAACGCATTTCTAATAAATTTACATAATGTATGATGTGGAAATGCTAGGCTGTTTCGAAAAAAAAACGTTATATTATTTTTACATACGGATTTGTGTCGTTTTTTTCCAAAAGAACAGGTTTGTAAATTTTTGTTAAAGAAATGCTCCGAAATAAATGCCATCACTCCGCAAAGACTTTTTTGTTTCCTAAAATAAACATTTGTTGCGACATCTACAATGCGTTGTTAGAGTAACCAACGTGTAATTAATTTTTTCGGGAACGAAAATTGTACTTTTATTATTTTTAGCGTGGGTTCTACGGCCTGGAATAAAAAAATTGGGTGATAATCGCCCAAATCCGGAATGGAAAAACGGATTGTAATTTTTTTGTTAGTCCATTATTTACAAAATTGCGAGTGTGAATTGCTTGTTTTTAAGTAGATTTTGGGGGAACAGGCTAAAAAAAGAATTATTTAACGGAGTTATTATGCTTGACCTTCTTGCTGTCCAGTCCAGCTCAACAAACGCAACGATCATTACGCTTGCATACACCTTGATTCTCGCGTTCGTCCTGTCTTCTACGATTGCGTGGACGTACGAGAAGACGTTCCTCGGACTTTCATATTCGCGAAATTTTGTGCAGGGCATCGTGCTCAGTGCCGTGGTTGCCGCAATGGTGATGCAGGCCATCGGCGATAACGTTGGTCGTGGTCTTGGTATGATGGGTGCCCTCTCGGTGGTCCGCTTCCGTACGAGTTTCAAGGACCCGCGAGATATCATGTTCATCTTTGCCGCTCTCGGTGCTGGTATCGGTTGCGGTGTTTATGCCTGGGGTGCTGCAGTGGGCGGTACGATCGCTTTCAGCTGTGTCGCGTTCCTCCTTTCCCGCACGGGTCTTGGTACTAAGCACTTCTTTGACGGCATGCTCCGCTTTGCCCTCCCGAACGAACCTAAGGTTCGCGGTCAGGTTGAAGATATCATGAAGGGCAACCTGAAAACGTTTATTTTGATTACGATGCGCGAAGTCGATGGTGGCGCCCGTCTGGATGTCGCTTACCAGATCCGCCTCCGTGCAACAAAGCCCGCTGCCGAAATCCTCACGCTCCTCTCGAAGGTCGAAGGTATTTCGGATGTCCAGTTCATGATGCAAGACGCAACGACGGAAATGTAAGGAGGTTTGAAAAATGAATAAGCTCGAAGATCTTCTCGACAATTTCTGGAATACCCACAAGAACAATGCGGGTGTCGCCTACGTCTATACCCATAAGCTTTCTATTGCTTGGATCCTCTGCGTGTTGTTTGCCGTGATGCTTGGCTTTATCTACCAGGGCAAGGCCGCCATGTTCCGTGGCATTGCTGAATCTAGCGAAACGATTATCAGCCTCCCGTCTCCCACCGAAATCGTCAAGATTTACGTGGTTCCAGGTCAAGAGGTCAAGCCCGGCGATACGATTGTTGTCATCAATCGTCCGGACCTCACGCTTCGCGTTGCCGAGCTCACTCGTGAACTCGATGCTCTCGAAGGCCGCAGCAACTTGAGCTCTGCTGAAATCGACCAGAAGGTTGCCGAAGTCAAGGCCAACCTCGAAACCCGCCGCCTTGCGCTCTCTGCCGAAATTCGCACGCTCGAATCGGAATACGAAAGCAACAAGGCTATTTCCGCTAAGCTTGCTAGTCTCAAGGGCTCCAAGTCCAAGGCCGATGGCAACGACGCCATGGCCATGCGCATCAAGGGCCTCAAGAACGAACTTGCTCTTGCAACCAAGAGCGCTAATGAACAGATTGCTCTCCTCCGTGGCAGCAACAAGCTCCAGAAGTCTAGCGGCAAGACCGAAGCTGCCAACATCCGCAAGGAACTCGCCGAACTCCGCAAGCAGCAGAAGGAACTCACCCAGATTGCCAAGGAAAACTGGGTTGTCGGTGATGTGAACGTACGCGATGGCGAAAAGGTCTCTAGCTTTGCCCCGATCGTAACGCTTGCCCACAAGTCTCCGACGCTTATCCGTGGCTATATCAACGAACAGATCTATGAAAATACGAACCTCGGCGAAGCCGTGAAGGTGACCTCCCTTACTGGTAAGGGCAAGGCTGTGATTGGCGAGGTGGTTGGTCTTTCGAGCCGCATCGTGCCGTTCCCGACCCGCATGTGGAAAATGCCCGAAATTCCAGTCTATGGCCGCGAAGTGACCATCAAGATTCCCGAAGAAAATCAGTTCTTGCTTGGCGAAATGGTGACCATCACCGAAACGAGCAAGCGCAACCTGGAAAAGCAGCAACAGAAGGCTAAGAAGTAATGAAGACTGTATCCTTTTTAACGCTCGCACTGACTGCGGCGGCAATCGCAAGCCCTCTCACATGGGAACGCCTGATCGAATCCGCAAAGGCTGATCCGAGGTATGAGGCTGCTGAAAAACGTGCCGAGGCAACAGCGAAAGAACGCAATCTCAAGCTTTGGGACAAGATTGAGCTCCGTTACCAGTTGGACGGTTTTAGCTTTGCCAAGCACGACTTTGAACTCCGCGTGACTCCGCAGGCTTTTGGCGAACGCGCTGCCGACAAGGCTCACTATGAGGCGGTTAAGAATTACCAGCAGGCTACCTTTGCCGTTGAACGTTCAATCCTCCTTTACGACCGCTACGAACGCGGCGTGCGCTATGTGCTTCGCCAGAAGATTAACGATATCAACAAGCAACTGTTGCAGGTTATTCAGGACCGTATCGAAGTGCTCCACCTCAAGTCTGGTTCTGCTTCGTTCAATGCCGAAGACTTGATGACTTCACTTGAAAAGAGCGCCTCGCTCAAGGCGAACTTGCTTTCGGACAGCACGGCGCTCCGCGATGCCGAACTCAAGATGATGATCTGGGCTCCGGATTTTGATAACGTAGCTTTGGATCCGTCGTTCCTCCCGACGATGGATGAACTTGCCGAATTCTTGAAGAATGGCGTGACTGTTGACGAAAGCTTCCCGCTTGTGGCTCTTGCAAAGGGCAAGCGCGATTCCGATATTTCTAAGGCGGAACAGGATGCAAGTAAGGACCGCAACTACATTTCGCACATTGGTATTGGTTACTCGCTCCAGGTTGAATCCTTGATGGAAAAGTACAAGTATCTGGAATATAAGGATGTCAAATCGGGCGGTAAATATGAGGAATACTGGGAAGAATGGAATTCGAAAGCCTGCACCGGCGGGTTTATCGGAAACGATTGCATGTCTCATGATGCATCATATAAACTGAAAAAGCTTTTCCCGGAACAGGATGACCGCAAGACTGCTGACAAGTTCTTTGTGAACCTCGCATTCCGCTTGCCGTTCTTCGATAGCAACAAGGATGCTTCTCTCCGTGAACAGGTCGAAAAGCTCGATGCCGAAAGCAAGTACTTGGACGATGTCCGCGAAATTAACCAGAAGGTTGCTCGCCTCACTGAAGAAGTGCTCACGCTCATCGACCAGTGGAAGGTCTTGAAGGATTATGCCGAACAGGTGAATGCCAGCGGTTTCATGGAACAGTTTGCCCGTAATGCAGGTTCTGATCCGTTGCTTCTCCTCCGCGCTCGTGAAAGTGCTCTCGAAAGCGACTTGAAGGCTGCAAAGCTTGAATACGATATTTTTGCACGTTACTTGGCTCTGCTCGATTATGCCGGTGGCCTTGCCCGTCAGGATGTTGCAAACCATCTTCGTGAAGGAATCAGGTAGTTTATGGCTGAAGCCCGCGGATTTAGTCTTCTCGAACGCTTCGAACTGAAGTACCATATCCCCGTCGAATGGGCGGACCAGATTGGTGCATTCTTGGCGCCGTATTGCGAAGAAGACTATTATTCCAAGATCACTCCGGGTGGATTCTACTGGATTACGAATCTTTATCTGGACTCGCCGACTTGGACGTTCCTCGGCTGGAAAAAGAAACAGCTTTTGGACCGTTTCAACATGCGCATCCGCACGTATGGCGAGCATCCCGCACAAGATGGAACTTTCCACTTCGAAGTCAAACGCAAAATCCGTAACATCTGCTACAAGAGCCGTGCGACAATCAAGGGTATCAATCCCGGTGAAGTATGGCATATGAAGTCCGATGAATGGCCATGCAAGAGCAGTAAAGACCGCATGTACCTTAAGGATTTTTTGTACAAGACCGAACTCCATGGAGCGCATCCGCGTCTCTTGACGCAGTACAAGCGTCGTGCATGGTTCGGACTTCGCGAAGAGTATTCCCGCGTGACGATTGATACCGGCATGCGCTTCCGCGAAGAAAATGGCTTTGATTACACTGTGGACCCGCAGTATATGCACTCCACGGGAATCCCAAGATTCTTCCAGCCTGGTGCCGATGCGGTTCTTGAGCTCAAGTGCCCAGCCGCCCAGATGCCTTATTGGATGTTCGATTTGATTCGTGCATTTAACTTAAAGCATGGCGCATTTTCCAAGTTTGGAAACGCCGCCGCTGAATGGAAAAGAGTTTACGAAAATCCGCGTCGTTTCAAGAGTCCGTATTGGACCTCTCTCGCGGGAAATTTCTAACATAAGTTTAAACAATTAAAAAAGGAAGGCGCTTATGAATACCAAAAAATGGCTTGCAGTCGGCACTTGTGTCTCTGCGCTCGGCTTATTCTCGGCCTGCTCCGACGACGAAACTAGTCCCGTCATCCCTCCGGTTCCCGAAAGTTCTTCGGCTATAGTTCCGAACAGCAGTGCAGATATCGTTCCGACTTCATCTGCAATTGTGGGTTCATCGTCTTCTGTCGTGACACCTCCGCCAGTATTGTCCAGCTCTAGCGAAGGTGTTATTGATTCTTCGTACACCAACATGGGCGTATCCGAAATCATGTATAACGCTCCTGGCAAATCGGATTTGGAATGGGTCGAAGTCTATATCAAAAAAGGCCCGGATATTTCTGACATGCAGCTGAGTAACCTCCGCTTGGATGGTGCCGTTTCGTTCTCGTTCCCGACTGGATCCTTGAAGAAGGACGAATATATCATTGTGACAAACAATGTCGATTTGTTCAACCAGACTTATGCCGGTAAGTTGCCGGCAGGCTGCCGCGTCTTTGGACCGTGGGAAAAGGATCCCAAGACCAATGCTGTTGCAAAGCTTGTTAACGAAGGTGATGTTGTCGAAGTCAAGTTGAAAGGCGAAGGCGACGTCAGTGCCGCGTTTAGCAATTTGCCGCCTTGGCCGAGCCTTGCCGATGGCAATGGGCGTACGCTCGTTTATCGTGGAGGCAATGAAGCCGATCCGACTTCTTGGGGCGCAAGTGCAATTGAAAATGGCAATCCGTGTGTTGGTGGCGACCAGGTTGTTGGAGATGCTACGGTTCGTTTGAACGAAATCAAGCCTTATTCTCTCGGTGAATCCGATGGATGGATTGAACTTTACAACTATGGTTCTGCTCCTGTCGATATCAAGGGCTGGGAACTTGAATCCAAGTTGAAAGGCAAAAAGTGGACTATCGGTGGCGCCAATACGGTTGTCCCTGCCAATGGCTATTTGCTTCTCGAAGCTACAGCGGATGTCTTTGGCGATGGTCTTTACTTGAGCGATAATGGCGATGAAATTTATCTGTACGAAGTCGCTGCTGGCGCTCGCACAGGCAAGGAAACTAGCTTGATGATCTTTGCCGGTAAGCAGTCTAGCGGTATTGTCGAAGTGACTGGCGGTACGATTGCTCAGGGCGCTATGTCAACGGAAACTCCGGGTGCTGCAAACGCAATCCTCAAGGCTGGTCCGATTTTCATCAGCGAAATCCATTACCACGAAAAAGAAGATGACCCCAATGATTTGGAATTCCTTGAACTTGTGAACATGGGAACAACGGATGTAACGCTTGTTGAAAATGTCAACAACACACCGCAAGGTTGGAAAATCGAAGGCGTGAACATGACGTTTGCTGCAGGCGATGCCATTCCTGCTGGAGGCAAGATGGTCTTGTTTAACGATTCGCTTAAGGAAAAGACCGCATTGCTCCGTGCTCGTTATACGATTCCCGAAACGGTTCCGGTGCGCTTCTATGCGGGTAAACTTTCTAACCGCGGTGAAACTGTCGCTGTCAAGAAGCCGTATTCTTTTGTGTCGAAGGACGATGGCACAAAGCAATGGTACTATGAAATTTCCGATGCTACGCTTTACAGTGACCGTTGGCCGGGAATGACTGATGCGGATGGCAAAGGCAAGAGCCTTAATCGCAAGGATTTCACCACGATGGGGTATGGTTCTGCGGTTTGGAGCGTGCTTGCACCGACTCCGGGCAAGTAAATTTACTCAAATTGAATTTTAAGCCAAAAGTTCCGACATTTTGTCGGAACTTTTTTTATTACATGGGTGTATTGCGCCGTTTTGGAATTGCTACTGTTGACATCTTTTTGTATTATTAATGTAGCTATGAAACGGTACTTTGCTTTTATTCTCTGTGGTTGCGTGGCCTGTAATGCTGCAGCGCTTTCTTTGCAAGATGCGTTGGATATGGCCATGGCCAACAATTCCAAAATCAAGGCTGAAAAGGCGAAAGTGGACATTGCCGAAAGTGGTAAGGATGAAGCTTTTGCCCGTTTCCTCCCGACGGTGAGCCTCTCGGCGGGTATTACAAAAATCAATGACCCGATTTCGATAGATCTTGGGCGCATCCAGCAACCGCTTGGCGATATCGCAGGCGCTGCCGCTTATTCCAAGGCTTATATCGATGCCTATAACAAGGCTTCGGATGGCTACAAGCAGGCTTACGAGGGTGCTCTTGCTCAAAAATTGCCTGAAGCTCAAGCAAAGGCTTTTGCAGAAAAGACACTTAAAGAAAAAATTGGGACGAGTTCTCCGGAAGCGTTTGCCCAGCAGACTGCAGAACAGTATGGTGCTGCAGCGACAAAGAATATCAACGATGCCGATTTCAACATGAAGGTGCAAGACGACTGGTTCTTCAACGCACGCCTTACTGTTGTGTGGCCGATTTTTACAGGTCTCAAGATTTATTCGGCTTATGACGCTGCCAAGGAAAATGTGAATGCCCGCAAGGCTGAATTCGAAATGGCGCAGAATACCGTCCTCATGGATGTTGCGACAAAGTATTTTACGCTTCGCTTGTGCGAAGAACTCGTAGGCATGCGCGAAACGACCAAGAAAGACCTTGCCGAACATCTCGAACGTTCCAAGAAGCTCGAAGAGGGCGGTCAGATTAGCAAGACCGAACGCCTCCGTGCCGAAGTTGCTTTGGCCGAAGCTGAAAACGCTTACGAAGATGCTCTTCGCGACCAGTCCTTGGCCCGCATGGCGCTTGCAAGTCTTTTGCACACGGACACAAGCCTTACTGCAACGACGCCGGTGGAATCGCCCGAAGGCATCCGCACGATGGATGAATTCAAGGCTCTTGCTATTGACAAGCATCCGGGCCTCCGTCAGTTGCGCATTGAACGCAAGCGTAACCAGAACGCCATTAGTGCTGCCCGCGCCGATTATTTTCCGACAATCGCATTGTTTGGCTACAAGGAACTCTACACCAAGGACTTGACGCTTTTGGAACCGGAATGGGCTATTGGCGCCAAGATGCAGTGGGACATTTTCAAGGGTGGCGATACCCGCGCAAAGGTCTGTTCTGCAAAGGCGATGGACCGTTCTTTGGGTAGCCTCGAAGAAGAAACGATTGACAATTTGAAGCTCCTTGTTGAAAAGCGCTGGCGCGAAATGGAACATGCAAAGGGGAGACTCGTAAGCCTCGCCAAGACGCGTGAACTTGCCGACGAAGCATTGCGCAGTCAGAACAAGGCATACGAAGCGGGGCTTGCTACAGGCCTCGATGTTGTGGATGCTGAACTTGCACTTTCTCGTTTGCAGGTGGCGGACCTCAAGGCTCATTACGATGCTGTGATTGCATGGCTTGGACTCCTCGAAGCCGCTGGTGAAGTTTCGACCGCGGGAACAGTCCTTGTTTCCAAGCAGCTTGTAGTTGAAAAACCTGTAGAAACTTCGGCGAATTCTGCAACCGGTGAACCTGCTGCAACAGAACCGCAGACCGCAACTGAAGCGCCTGTCGCAGCAGAATCTGCACAGCCTGCCGAACAAAATTTAGAAACGGAGAATAAATAATGAACGCATTGAAGATGATTGGAAAAGTTATTGTCGTTCTGGCTTTGATTGTGTTGGTTATTATGGGTATTTCCCAGCTCCAACAGTTTGCCACGCAACCGCGTGAACAGTTCTTGCAGGGCCAGATGGAAGCGCGCCGTGTGCTTGTGGCAGGGAAGGTTCCTGGCCGAATTGAACGCTTGCTCGTTCACGAAGGCGACATGGTTTACAAGGATTCTTTGGTCGCTGTGATTAGCAGCCCAGAAATCGAAGCAAAAAAGATTCAGGCACAAGGTGCTCTCGGTGCCGCCAAGGCCCAGGCCAGCAAGGCTCGCAATGGTGCCCGTAGCGAAGATATTACCGCTCTCAAGGCTATGGCGGACCGTGCTCAAGAAGCTGCAACGCTTGCCAAGAACACCTACAACCGCGTGCAGAAACTTTACAACGAAGGCGTGCTCCCGTTGCAAAAGCGCGACGAAGCCGAAACGCAGATGAAGGCTTCGCAGTCTGCTGCTGATGCGGCTCGCGCCCAGTACAATCAGGCTGTTGCCGGTGCTCGTAGCGAAGACAAGGCTGCTGCAAACGCTCTCGTGATGCAGGCCAAGGGTGCCAATGCCGAAGTCGATGCCTACCTCGAAGAAACCAAGATCCGTACGCCGATTTCTGGTGAAGTTTCTCTCAAGCTTGCCGAAGAAGGTGAAGTCGTTGGTTCCGGTATGCCGATTATCGCAGTCACGGACTTGAACGATTCTTGGGCCGTTTTCCATCTTCGCGAAGATTACCTCAAGAATGTGTACAAAGGCAAGAAATTCTATCTCCAGGTTCCGGCTCTCGACAAGACTGTTGAAATGGTCGTAAGCTACATTGCATCTGTCGGTGACTATGCCACATGGCGTAGCTCCAAGGAAAGCTCTGGTTTTGACCTCAAGACGTTCGAGGTTCGCATGCGCCCGACTCACAAGGTCGCAAACCTCCGCCCGGGCATGAGCGTTCTGTTCCCCGTTGACGATATTCAGTAAGCAGGAATAGAAGGTTATTGTGCTGAAAGGTCTTTTAAAGACAATCGGGAAGATTTACTTCGGCCACAAGATTGTTTTGTGGATGATTCTTACGGTGCTCCCCGTAGGCGTCTCCGTGTTTATGCTGGAGATGTTTTCGTCCGAAATCGTGCAGCACATCCCGATTGGTATTGTCAAGCAAGATAATAGCCAGCTTGCCGACCGCCTTGAACGGGCTCTCCAGTCCAGCCCAGTGCTCAATGTGAAGTTGATTTGCCATGATATGGGTGAATGTGAACATGCGGTAATCCGTGGCGATTTGCAGACGTTTATCGTGTTCCCGAATGAATTGGAACGTCGGACACTCCGCCTTGAAGCTCCTGTGATTCCTGTTTATTCGAGTGGTCAGAATTACCTCACGAACATGTTTGCAACAAAGGAAATTCGTGCGGTGCTCACCGATGTGGGTTCTGAACTTTTTACGGCTTCGTTTGAGGATCCTATAAAAACGGAAATCCATTCGGTAGGTAATATCGAAGGCAATTATCAGGGATTCTTGGCGCTTGGCCTTGTGTCTGCTATGTTCCATTTGGCGGCCATGCTTGTGGCGGTGTATGTGGGCTCGTTCCCGCTTCGCGATAAACGCGTGCGTGAATTTTACCAGTATGCAGAACGCTCTTGGTTGACGCTTGGCATTGCATCGTTTGTCCCTGCAGTAATTATCCTTTGGCTTGAATACATGGGCTGTTATGCGTACACGCACCGCATGCTCATGCCGATGGGCTTTGAAGAATTTGTGATGGTTTCTACAGCGCAACTCTTGATGGTGATTTGCTGTGTGGGGGCGGGAATGGTATTTGTAGGTGTGACTGGCGTGATGCGTATTGCTACAGGCGTTTCGGGCGTGATTGGCGGCCCTGCGTTTGCATTTGCCGGTCAGACGTTCCCCGTGATGGCAATGCCATTTGCAGTGCGTTGCTTTGCGTTTGTGTTGCCGCTTACCCACGTGCTCCGCGTGCAGTCCATGATGCTTCTTGGCGATGTCGGCATGCTTGCCTCTTGGGAGGTCATCAAGTTGATGGCTGGCATGGCGCTCTTCTGGACTCTATTTGGCGGTCTTACGATGGTGCTCCGCTGGCAGTACCGCTTGAAGCACGATTCGCAAATGCCGGTCGTTGTCGATGAAGGAAACCCTGTTGCTGTAGTGCGCTCTCGGTTCAAGAATCTGCTGGAAAAAATCAGGAGGCGAAAAAATGATTAGTCGTCTTTTGAAAGTGACGTTGACGGAATGGAAGTTGTTCTTCACTGATCCTGCGGCTGTGCTCTTGCTTGTTGTTGCGGGAGTCCTTTATGCGTTCTATTATCCGACGGCGTATGTGAATCAGACTGTTTCTCGCGTCCCGGTGGCTGTTGTGGATTTGGATCATTCGGCAAAGTCCCGTGAACTGACGCGAATGGCTTCAGCAACGCAGCAGGTCGAAGTCAAGGCTGTTTATAACGACATGCTCGAAGCGGAAACCGCTATGGCGCGCGAAGATATTTTCGGTTTTATGGTCATTCCCGAAAACATGGAAAAAGACCTTTTGAACAAGAAGCCGACAAAGATAAACATCTTTACGCATGGCGCCTATGTGATGCTCCATGGTACAATCGGCACCGCATTTTCAACGTGTGCGTTGACGGTTGGTGCGGTCAGTAAAGTCAAGGCTATTGCATTAGGCAAAAAAGTTCCTTCTGCAAAAGCGATGGCCATGCGCGACCCGATTCCGCTGTCAATTCAAACGATGTTCAACAATACCGGAAGCTATTCGAATTACGTTGTTCCAAGCGTGCTCGTGGTGATTTTGCAGCAGTCGTTGATTATTGGCATTTGCATTATGGGCGGTGCCCGTGGTCATCGTCGCTTCCGCCGGAACTACCGCTATTCCGAAGTCGAGAATGAAAGCTTGCCTTACCGCTATTTAGGCCGTTCGCTTGCGTACTTCTTGCATTATTGTGGTTTTATTTTGTTCTACCATTGCTTTATTTACAATGTCTTTGACTTCCCGCGTCGCGGCGAACTCTTGCCGATGGTTGTGTTTGCGGTGGTGTTCCTTTCGTCGGTCATCAACTTCGGGATGTGTCTTTCGCAGGTGTTCTTGCACCGTGAATCGAGCATGCAACTGTTCCTGAATCTTTCGATTCCCATATTGTTCCTTGCGAACTTTAGCTGGCCCAGTTACTTGATGCCGAATTGGATGGTGGCGATTTCGTACATTTTGCCGAGTACGTTTGCTGTGCCTGCCTGGCTTTCTATTGAGCAGATGGGCGGGGACATTTATGATGTAGCTCCAAAACTCTACTTGCTTGCTATACAGTCGGTTGTTTACTTGGTATTGGGGATGTTCCTTACGCATGTGCGTGATAAAACCCACTTTAATACCGGTGACATGTAAAAAATCGAAGACTGTAAGCAAAAAAGAGTGACTGAGTCACAGACGCTTTTGCCGTTCTTTTTGTAAATTACATTGTGTAAACTTAATGATGATGAGTCAGTTAATAGTTCTGAGTTGCTAGTTACTAGAGAATTTTATATTAAGAATGCTAGTAACTACTAACTAGTATCTAGTAACTACTAATTACCAACCACTAACCACTGTTTACTAAAACCCATAACCTAACGCCTATTACCTAACTATGATGTTCGATCCTTTATACATGTTGATTCTCGTGGTGACGCTCGTTCTTTCGGGCGCCGTATCTTTGCTTGTCAAGACGCGTTTTGCAGCAGGCCAAAAAGTCAATATTTCTAGCGGTCTTTCGGGTGCAGATGTCGCCAAGGCAATCCTTATGGAAGCGGGCATTACCGATGTGAAAGTGCTCAAGCACCAGGGATTCCTTTCGGACCATTACAATCCGTTGAACAAGACTCTCAACTTGTCACCCGAAGTTTATTCCGGCCGCAATGCCAGCGCCGCAGGTGTTGCCGCCCACGAGGTCGGGCATGCTATTCAACATGCTCAAGGGTACTTCCCGCTGTGGCTTCGCTCGGCGATTGTTCCGGCTGCAAATATCGGTTCTAATCTCGGACCGTGGCTTGTGATTATTGGCATTATGCTCATGGGCATGGGCAAAGCGCTTGGTCAGTCTCTTGCTATTGTGGGCGTTGTTCTCTTTGGGCTTGCAACGCTTTTCTCGCTTGTGACTGTGCCTGTAGAATTCGATGCATCTGCTCGCGCTAAGAAAGCTCTTGCTCGCATGGAAGTTGTTGCTCCGGGGCGCGAATACAATACCGTTTCGGGCGTCCTCTTTGCTGCTGGTCTTACGTACGTTGCTGCTGCAATTTCTTCTGTCTTGCAGTTGCTTTATTGGGCGTATCGCGCGGGGCTTATTGGCGGCCGACGAGACGATTAAAGAAAGTCTCATTTTTGGCGTGAATGGATCGGAGCGATGTTATGGAAATTGAGTTTGGTATATTGGGACGTGATGAACTGATGGAATCAGTGGAGCTCGCGACAAGAGCTTATATGACTTATGAGTACTTTACGAATTTTTTCCCGGATCCAAAGGAACGATATAAAGTGCTTATGTCCATGCAGTACAGGGCCGGATTAACGAATTTCGGAAAAACCCATTTCTTGACCGCAAAGGTCGATGGGAAAATGGTGGCATTTGCCCAGATTGATGATCCGCAATACAAGAGACCGTCTGTCCTTCAGTTTGTCCTTCACGGCTGGCTGTTGGTGTACCTTGGCGTAAAAATAAAGCATGTGAATGACTGGCTTGCTATGGATACTTTGGCTAGTAAGCCGTGTCACGATCATCAGCATGCAGGCTCGGACATCTGGTACACAAGCTCTGTCACAGTGGAACCGGAGTACCAGAGAAAGGGAATCGGTTCAAAGTTTATCGCTTTTTGGGAAGATTATATTCGCGAACGAGGCGGTAAAGAATTGACTTTGTTCACAAATTCTGAGAAGAATCTTGCGTTTTACAGAAAGAACGGTCTCGAAATATTTGATGAACGAGACATTTTGCTCCCAGATGGAAATAAAATGAAAAGTTGGAGCGTGAAAAAAACGCTATAACGAATCGAATAAATTAATCCTTTCCGGCTCCGTAGACAACGGGGCCTTCTTCGTCTTCATCGTCATCGCCGTGTTCAGCGAGGTAGGCTTGATATTCTTCGTCTGTCATGCCGCCTTCGTCATCTTCGGGCATGAACGACTTTTTCTTGGGCTTCTCGGAAGATGTCGCGGACTTTGGTTCATCCTTGCGGCTAGCGCGTGCGCTGCGATTCAAGTAGGCGATGTATTCCTCGTCGGTCATTTCGTTTCCGAAACTGTAAGAAGAATACTTGTCTTCTTCGGGCTCTTCTTTTTGTACAGATTGATTTGCCGCGGACTTTGTGTATGAGCTATAGGAATTGTGCGGCTTTTCGTCGGCAAAATCGTAACCTGCAGACTTTGTAATCGTCGGCGTGTGAGAATCGTTGTCGCTTGAGAAATGCGCGGATGTTTCTGCGGACTGCGTGGAAGTTGCGGCGGACTGTGCATCGCTAGACTGCGCGGAACTTGCGTTGTCGTAGAAAGCTTGTGCCTTTTGCATAAAGGCGGCAAACTCTTCATCGCTCATCTGCTGGACTGCTTGTTCGTTCAAACCTTGTATGCTGTTTATGTTGCCTGCTACGATTGTGGGTTCGCCGATAGAATCGTCAGTGCTTTCGAAATCTGCGACTTTTGCTGAATCTTGTTCAATTGTGCTTTCTTCGGGCATGTCCACCGGTTCGAACGTGTGGGCGCGTTCCTCAAAGTCAGTTTCTTCATTTGTCTCGAATTCAGAGATCGAACTCCTGCTAAGCACAGGGGCTTCATCTTCGATGCTTGACGATTCGAATGTCGGGATGTCTGCGCTGTCTTGAACCGGAATTGCGGCGCTTTCGCTAGCGGTTGCCTCTGCGGATTGCGCTGAGGCTTGAACCGGACTTGTGTCGCTTGCGTCTTGATTCGGCGCAGTTTCTGTGCTTTCTGCGGTCGATGTTTGCGCGGGAACTTGAGTTGTTGACTGCGCGGCATCTTGGCTTGGAACACTTGTGTCTCCAGCAGGTGCGCTTGCTGCCTGCATTGCGCCTTCGGCGGCATCTGCTTCCGCAATCATGTCGGCAAACGGATTGTCCTGCACTTCGGAAATATCTTCGCGACCTTCCAACATTGCATTGAGGTCTTCGTCCGTAACGTTCCTGCCGCGCTCCGTCCAAAGGACAGCCTCGCGCATCGTCGCGGCAAGATCGCCCACGCTCTTTTCCTTGGAACGTGCAATCGCCTGGCTGCGGATGGTATCCACAAGTCCCGACTTGACTTCAGGATCCTTGCTGAAGAACACCGTCTCGTGCGCCATTTCATCGGCGTATTCGGGATTGTTCTTTTTACGGTAAATCCAAATCGGTCCGAAAAGTTCGCTCTGGCGGAAAACGATATCGTCCGTCTTGATCATTTCGAGCATTGCCATGAACGTCACCGCCGCGACAATCGGATGCGAATCGTTGTCGAGCAAGTCTTCAAAAAGCGCACGCCCATGCACATTCAAGAAATTGTTGATGGCCTGCTGACGGTCCTGAATTGTCACGTAGTCCAATTCAATATGGTGGATCGTCTCGGAAATCTTTGTCTTTAAGCTCTTTTGGTAAGCGCGGAAAAGCTGCCAAATGTTTGCATCGGCGAGCGTGTCATCATCGCTCTGCGTCTTTTCGAGTCGCCCACGAGAATACGTTCCGAAGTTCTTCGCTTCCATTTCTTGGAGACCGCTTGCGACCTGCTTGAAACGCTGGTATTCCAACATTTCCTTCATCAACTTTTCGCGGTCTTCGTTGTATTCCTCTTCCATTTCTGGATCGCGTTCTTCGGCCGGGAGCAACTCCTGCACCTTGAGCGCCATCAAGCGGCTAGCCATAAACAAGAAGTCGCCAGCTTTGGAAAGGTCCGTTTCGGAATACTCGTTCACCCACTTGAGAAAGTCGTCTGCGATTTCTGCAATGGGAATCTGGTCCAGCGTCATTTCCTTTTTTTGAACGAGATAGACAAGCAAATCCATCGGCCCATTAAACGAACCGATTTTTACTTCGTAGTCTTCTTGCTCAAGAACTTCGGAATCAACCATTGAAGTATAATATAGAAATTAGACGGGGGGAGCTAGGCGAATCGTTGCTCGTCATGGTAGAAATGAGCCACGAACAGAAAGTTCACAGAAATGTCCAATAAAATTTCAATTCCTAAAAAATACATAATTCCCCAAATCTTGTTAAAAATATGAGATTTGGGGAATTATCCCTAGTTTTTAGCATATATTTTCCCAAAATCCTGTAAAAAATATCACTTTTGGGGAAATATCCGGTTGTAATTTGAAAAGGTAATATGCAAAAATTGCATATTACGTTCTTGTATAATATCTGAACTGTCAAGTATTCTTTGACTGTTCGGTTGCTAAGTACTCTAGTAGTTGTCGTTTTTCTTCTGATTTTTTCAGCACTTCATCTAGTGTGAAATCTTCTTTGCTAAAGAAAAATGTGTTTGTGCCTAAGTCTTTCAGGGATGCGCCAAAATGGTAAGCGGAGTCGTCAATAAATAAGAATCGGTCGTGCATTCCATAACTCGGTAGTATTTTTATAGGACATACTGTATTAAATGTCAAGAGGCTTTTGTACAAAAATTTGGTACATAGGCCTCTTTTTT
>CAMJNF010000021.1 GCA_946407235.1 uncultured Fibrobacter sp.
CGTGAGAAAGGTGTCCACCGTGGTCGAGCTTGAGGCCGAGGACCTTGTCGCCCGGCTTGAGGACGGCGAAGTAGACAGCAGCGTTAGCCGGAGAACCGGAAAGCGGCTGGATATTCACGTGATCGCAACCAAAGAGCTTCTTGCAACGATCGATAGCGAGAGCTTCCATTTCGTCGATAACTTCGTTACCACCGTAGTAGCGCTTGCCAACGTAACCTTCACTGTACTTGTTCGTGAGCACAGAACCCATGGCTTCCATCACAGCCTTGGAAGTGTAGTTTTCAGAAGCGATAAGTTCGATACCATATTCCTGGCGTTCGGCTTCCTTCTGGATGATGTTATAGATTTCCGGATCTGTCTGTTGCAATGTAGATTTAAGCATTATAGCTCCTTGATTTTGTACGCGGGCAAATATAGCAATTTAGTAGGAAGTTAGAAGTAGGAAGTAGACAGTTTGCTGAACTTAGCACCTAGAAAAGGCTTTGTTTTATAAAAGAGAGGTGTATCTCCCTCACTTCAACCCCGGCAGTGTCATCCAGAGGCTTTGCCGAAGGATCCAGTTAAATTTAGCAGGAAGTTGGAAGTTACACCAGTACAAATGCGGCATATTACCGAGGGCCAGCTTCGTTTCTGACGCGGACGGCAAGTTCGGCTTCAGCATCTTCGACAGAAACCTTGTAATCAGGCTTAAATCCGCGAGCATCGAGAGCGAGTTCCTCGCCACCACGACCAAACATGTTCGAAGCCATGTAAACAAAGCCAAGCGTTGCTTTATCCGGCGTTCCATCTTCATTTTCAAGGCGGTAAACAGCAACGGGCTTTTCGACATTGAACACATTGCCCTCGATATAGCAAGACGCCGAATCGGAGCACTCTATTCCAGCCTGCCTTACATCATAGAAGAAATTGTTGAATGCATGCAACCTGCCATGACGCGAGAGCACGCCACGCAATTCCAAGTTTGCAAAGTAATTGTGGTGAAGAGTCAACGTCTGGAGGGTGTCCACATAAATATCCGGTTCCAAACCAAACAGAATTCCGCTCTGTGCATTTTCAAAACGGCTCCATGCAACAGTCACCGCATACGAACTACGCTTGATATCCAGTTCAATCAACGGATATTCTTCAAACAAGCAATGGTCAATCCAAACGTGATGCGACATGTTATGGATCGAAAGCGCACGACGGCTTGACGTATCTTGAGCGGTAATCGCAGGCGCCGTAAAAGTCAAGTTTTCGAAAATGAGGTTCGATGATTCGTTCGTCAAGATTCCCATGCCCGTAATACGGACATCGCGGCCTCGCCCATCAATGGTCTTGTTTGACTTGATGCGGAGCGGACTTTGCAAATTGTAGGCTCCATCATTCTTGAACAGAATCCAAACAGAGCCGTCTTTTTCAGCACATTCGCGAAGAGAACCCGGAGCAATTTTGATTGAATCTTTGACTTCGATAAAATCATCCGTTGTGGTCACAACGCAAATTTCACCTTTGGTTTCCCTAATTTTTCCCGAACGATCCGTAGCACCCGCAGCACCTAAAGTGCCCTCGGCAAAGCCCACAATTTGCTTGAGCAAAGCATCATGAGCCGTCCAATCACTTTCAGGGTATTCGCTTACAACGGATGACTTCTGTTTGACAACCTTAATTGTCGCAGACGTATCAGAAGCATCGACAAACAATGTGTCACCAGCACTAGACTGTACTGAAGTCGAATGAACCTCTTGCGGATTACCAATCTGAACATCGAAATTTCCTTGCGGCAAGGAATCGATGACAAAATGACCAGCACTATCGGGAACAACATAGCGGTCAAGGCCTGCAACGCGAACAACAGGCGCCGATTCACCGAGCACCACGAAACCCTCGATAGACGAAAGTTCGCCAAGCTTTATGGTATCGACTTTAGAATGAGACTTTTCAAGGGCAACGGAATACACCGCGCCCGAAGCCTTGGATTTATTCACATTACGCGCTTCAATGGTGTAGCGACCGTTGCGCACTTCAAACGAAACGTGCCCATCCTCATTGGTTTCGCTCCAAGCGTTTTCCGCAGGGCCGCTAGAAAGGTAATCATCCGGCAAAATACGAACACGCGCAGCCGATGCTGGAGTTCCATCTGCCGTTTGGACAAACAAAGCAATTGTAGATTCAGCTTCCGTGCCACCAGCAACTTTATCTTCGCCGCACGCCAGGAACAGCACGCACACACACACCAAAAGCAAAAGTCGGGAATGTGCAACTGACAAAAAATTATTAATCATGTTCACACTCCTTACCTTCAACAGCATCCGCATTTTCACGAGAAGCAGCCACGCTTTCGCCCACAGATGCATTCTGCATCTCAGCACCGCGAATGCGGCGCTTGCGTCCGCGCCTCTGCGGCGGCGGATACGGGTCCGAAAGCGGGAACAATTGCATTCCCAACTGGAACACGCGATTCGGCTTTTGGCATGCCCCCACTTTTGCGAGGACCTCACGACGGAACCGGCGGACCATTTCGACAAGTTCCTTATACGTTTCCTCATCGCAACCAAAGGCAAGCGTCGAAAGATTGCGTTCACCGCGTTCAAAGCGGTCCATTGCAGTCTGCGCCACATCCAAATTCTGCTGGATATAAGCGTTTACCGCCGTATTGTACGATTCAAAGCCACTTGAAACAAGTCCTTGCGTTTGTTCGTAAAAACCAGTCGTCTCGTTTTTCTTGATCATCGAAAGGCGTTCCAAAAGCGCAATCGAAGACTTCACCTGGCTTGCAGAAATCGGCGGACGCACCATGAGCCCAAGCGCGGCATCATCGCCCACGTACGGATAGAAAGTCACCAACTCACGGACAACAGCATGATACCAATGATCAAAATATTCAAACTGGTCACGCGCTAAATTTTCAACCTTGCATTCCTTGGACGCCACAAGCTTTTCCAAGAATTGACGACTTTCCGAATGCGTTTTCGCCTGGTTGAACGAAACCATGTTGGCAAAATACGTTTTTTCACGTTCGTCACGGCAAAAAATGGTCGCAAAGACCTCGACCATGCGATCAGTCAAATTGCGTTTGCCTTGCAAAATCTTATTGAACATCGAAGAATCAAAACCCGCCTTATCTGCAATAAAACGATGACTAAAGCGCCAATCGCTTGCATGGCGCTCTTCGTAAGCGTCTTTCAAAAATTCGCGGTAATTCAGATATTCAAAGATGTCGATCATTATTCAGTAGGCAGTAGGAAGGAACTGCATGATATAATATAAATACTAGTCCACAGTTTTGCAAATTTTAAGTCCACATTATTTTGTGAAAATGCAGATGACAGCACAGTGTTTTTAATAGCGGAAATAATAACCCTTGGGCAACTTTCGCAAATCAGCACGGTCATTCACGTTTTGCACTTTTCGACCAAGAGCGTTGACCGTAAAGTTATTCTTGCGCGGAGCCGAAATAATCTTTTTCGAAGCAATTGAAACAGACCCCTGTTTTTGTCGAGCCGACTTGCAACCCGTGCGGTAAACGTCTTTCATATCAAAGGCAATCATATCCACATTCGGGCCGCCATCTGCTGTAGTCGACTGCAAAATCACCTTGAAGTCGAGCGCATCAACCCACACGTCATCGATATAGACTGTATCCCACTTGTCCCAACTACCCGTTGGCGGAAAAGCCACATCGTACACGCCATTATCCACAGTGATTTTCATGTCACGATTCGTGGAGCCTGCAAATGCATAGCGAATCATCACGCGAGCATGTTCAGCAGACTGATCCGACGTCACCAAATACGTTGCCTTACTGTATGCAGAATTGTCAAGATTGAAGAAGCCCTTTCCGGTAAAGCCATCATGGTTTGCTTCCGAGAAACCATCAGCAATTTCGGGTTCAAAAGTTTCAATCACAGAAGGCCAAGCATCCGTTCCAGCATGAAGCGAGCAAAGATCTTCTTCGAGATCCTTGACGACCTCTTCACCGCCAGAACTACTAGAGCTTTCCGGACCGCTCGAACTTGAGCCACCAACATCTTCTGAATTGTGCGAAATCGGCGTGCAAGCGGCACCACCCTTGAACATAGCGGTATACGTGATGTCACGAGCTTTCGTCTTGAAGCCGTAATAAATCATGTTCTTTGAAAGTTCTTTACAATCGTCATCGACCCACTTTTCAAACGTTTGGCCATTCGGCGTCACGCGAAGCGTCATCGGCGAACCCGCCGGGAAATATTGCGTTTGCGTGATGAGCCCATTGTAATTCGAGAGGTTAGTCTTGACTTTGATCGTATAACGCTTCTTGATGCTTGCCACAAGCGTTGTGAGCGCAGCCTTTGCATCTGCAGAGAGATTCGTATTCGATTTGAGATTGTCTTCAAGCTCTTCGCAAATCATTTGTGCGTGCCCCATCGATCCCATTTCTTGGAAGTGCGTTGTTCCATCGTTCACACCATCTGGGAAATTCGGATACTCGCCTTTTTCAAGCTTTTTATAAAGGTAGCGGGTCACGTAATCCGGCATCGACTTATACGTTGTATTGTACGTATTGTACGACTTCATATTCAAATCGGCAAACGGGATTTTATTGTTTTTTGCAACAGTCTGCATCATGCCGCGAGCATCATAGTTGTTGCTACCTGTCGAGAACACGTTGCGGCTACCATTCAAGTTCATCGGCGATACGAGAACGACATTTGCGCCTTTTGCCTTACCCGCATCTACATACTTCTGGATGTAGCCTGAAAATTGCGATGGTTCCACATAGCGGGCAGCCTTGCTGTAGTCACGGTCATTGTGACCAAACTGTACAAACAAGTAATCGCCCTTTTGGAGTTTACCCTTGACTTCGTCAAGACGGCCTTCTTCGATAAACGTCCTAGAGCTACGACCGCCAATAGCGTAGTTCAGCACCTTCACCTTCGAGGCATCGAAGAAATAACCGAGCACCTGCCCCCAACCAGTCTGCGGATAAACATTGTCCTTGTACGTCTGCACAGTGGAATCGCCGATAACATAAACAGACACCGATGTCGTATCGCTCACGGCAATCCCCGCGAACACCGCAGCAGCAATAAAGAATTTCAATACAGATTTCATAGTAGTCAAGATTTGGGCGGCTACGCCGCAGTTGGCAGAACTTAGAGAAAAGAGGAATGTTCTAAGTTCTAAGTTCTAAGTTCTATTTCACCTTTGCCCATGTTGTAGCGTAATTGGTTTTACCTTGGCGGACCATCACCCGATAAAGACCATTCGCATGCACCAGCGTTGACAAATCCATCACGCCAGCCGAGGCGACCTTACGCACCACCATGCGACCGCTCATATCGAATACGCTTACTTCGGCACGATCCGTCAGCGAGAGCAAATCACCGCGAAGTTTCAAGCCAGCTTCGGTTTTAACAGTTTGCAATTTCGTTGTTTGGCAATCGACGCCCACGCGACAAACGCCATCCAAGCTAAAGCCAAACGCATCAAGATTCGGAGCTCCATCGGACGTGAGCGACATGAACTTGAGTTCGGCTTCACCTTGCGGGGCATCCAGAACAACATAAGCGGTATCCCACTTGTCCCAGCCCCCCGTCGGAGGAGCGCTCAGATAGTAGTCATGATCAAGATAAGCGTTGAACATGCGGTCCGAAGAACCACCATTTGCAAAACGCACGGCGAGCGTCGCATTCCCTGCACCGGGGAACTTCACCTTATAGCTAGCGAAGGATTCGTTTGTGTTATCCAAGTTGTAGTAGCCTTCGCCAGTAAATCCAGCCCATTCGTCTTGCGTCCAGCCGATTCCTGCATCATCCGGCTTAGCGGCGTCAAAGAACTTCTTGATGTTCTTATCGATTTTAACATTCACTTCTTCGCTGCCTTCCATCGGCGTGAACGGCTCAAAAGTCACATCATCAAGGTTCTTCGGAGTCGTGGTCGGGAAAGCGGTCAAAGCCTTGCCATCGCCTTCGTACTTCTGAGCGGTACCGCCTTCGTAAACTGCAGTGTACTGCGTTGCGGCATCACCCATGACAAACGTATGGATATACGGAGACTTCACATTGGAACGGCTCGGAGCTCCAACCTTGTTGCCTTTACCATCATACCAACCGAGGAACTTCTTGCCAGACTTCGGAATAGTCTTGAGCATCACGGTCATGCCCTGCGGGTAGTAGGCATTAATAGAAGTCGCTTCAGCAGCACCTTCAGGAGAAACCTTCACATTAACCTGGTACATGGGAGCCATGTAATCGCCAAGCTTTTTCACAATCGGGTCCTTGTGTGCACGCATCTGCTCGGTGATGATACGGCCAAAGGCATTCGCGCCGTTCATCTGCAAGTGCACCTGGTCTGTCTGGTCGCTGCCAAGATTGCTGTATTCCGCCTTCGTAGCATAGTTAAAGATAAACTGTGCAGCATAGCGTTCTCCAACAGAAATCATATAGTTCGCCACCATTTCGCTCATGTCGATAAACGGAACATTAAGTTCGGTCGCAAGCTTCTGGTTTAGCGCTGGGTAGCCACGATAGCTGTTATGAATCTGCGTCGGGGAATCATAGTACAAGCGGCGTATCGGACTCATGATGATGGGATTTGCGCCCTTCGCACGGACATCGCTCACCATCTTTTTCATGTTGGATGCGAAAAAATCTTCTGTACTGTAGTTCACGTCATTAATGCCGAACTGGATAACAACATAATCGCCAGCTTGAAGTTTATCCGCAATGCAGTTGCCGTTGGAACAGCCCTTCTTGAAGAACATGTCGTAGTAGCCGACAGCAGTGCCACCTTTCTTGTCCTTGCCACCGCCACCTAGCGACATGCCTCCCTGGCCGCGATTCACGACCGCAGCCTTGTTCACGTCGAACCAATAATGAAAATCTTGACCCTGGCCCTGCTTGGGGTAATACCCCTCCGCCCAGTCCTGCATGGTGGAATCACCACACAAATAAATGGTGACCTTAGCAAGCGCCAACGGCGCAGCCATCATCGAAGCAACAACAGCAGATTGCCAAACCTTAGAAAACATATTCATAAACAAAACCAAACAACCTTTTTAATTCTTGAACATACCTTTCTGAACAAACTTGCCATCGAGTTTCACTTTCACGGTATATGCGCCCTTCGGGAGCATTTCACGATCAAGAGAAATATCATTTGCACCAACGGTCACATTCTTCGAAATGCCCATGCGCATCGCACCCGACAAATCGTAGAAATAGACTTCAGCAAAGCCTGCACGCGGAGTGAACAGAACACCCGTCGAAGGATTGAACGTCAGGCCGCTCTTGAACGGAACAACAGAATTTTCCACCGTTCCCTGCGAGCCATCGTAAAGTTCAACGCCATCAATGCCAAATGTGAACATATCAACGTTCGGGCCACCATCGCTCGTCATCGACGTAAGCTTGAGCGTATTGACGCCAGCCTTCAGCTTCACATCTATCTTTGCTTCGGCATACGTTGTCCAACCCGTAGCTGGGAAGCTAACCGTTCCCGCCGATTTTCCATTGACCTGCACCGACATGTTACGGTCAGCGGTTCCGCCATTGGCATAACGGATCGTAAGAGTTGTCTTCGCTTCGGTCTGCGAGAAGATTTCCCAAACACCATAGCTAGAAAGCGAATTATCGAAATTATAATAACCGTTCTTGAGGAACCCCTCATTTTCGGTTTGCGTCCAGCCAACACCATCCTTCGGCGTAGAGGCATCCAGTTCGGACTTTCCGTTGTTCACAACCGGAGTCGTATCCTTGGGCACAACGACATTCTCACCAACAACGTAGATATCGGGAGCCGTAAGGTTTTTCACGGCATCCGGCAGGTAATAGCCCGGATGAGGCGGCTGATTATAAGCCGTATTTTCAGAGGCAACAGCCGTACGGTATGTAGCATCGTGCATCAGCGTATAGACACGGTACGGACTTGTGACCGGAGTAGAAACAATATACACTGTGGTAGGATCTGTTTCGGAACGCACCACGAGTTCTTCGCGCCAGTCGCCAAAGAGGTCTGCCACGAGGCTAGGCGTATTCTTGGTGCCGTTGCAACCGGCAGCTTTGAGAGCCGCTCCGCCATCAAAATAGACATTCGCCTTTTTGGCCTTGGAATCAAACTTTGTCACATACGCACCATCCAAAAGTTCATCTTGCAGGTCGCCGTCAAAGTAAATGCGGAAGTTCTGCGACACGGCAGGCGTACCGATTTTCTCGTGCTTTACGGTAAACATTCCACCGCCCTTCGCAGACCACATCTCGTAACCGCGATGAGTAGAATCAACATCGGCAGCCATGCCGCGTCCGTTATCTACGCCAGGATTCGGCTGTGGAGTTCCCCAAATAATCGTGCCATCGTTTGCACGGAGTTCATCAGTATATTTAGCATCCTTGTGTTCGTGCACATCCCAGGATTCAAGCCCCGGACGGTCCGGATCCATATCGGCAATATGATGAGCATCGCCATGACCAAGGCCCGTGCTGTAACGCAGGGTGCCATCGTGGTTCAAGGCTGCAGCACCGAAAAACACTTCATCATAACCGTCTCCATCGAGGTCAGCCGCCTGAAGACTGTGGTTACCCTGTTCGTAAAGACCCTTGCCTGGATCTTCGGACTTGTGAAGCCAGCGCAACTTCAAATCCTTGCCGTCAAAATCGTACGCAGCCACGTAAGCCGAGCTGTAGTAGCCACGGACGAAAATAGCACTCGGATGCACGCCATCCAGATAACCCGTCGCCGCCAAGTAGCGTTCGCAGCGGTTGCCGTAGTTGTCCCCCCACTTGCCCTTAGCCTGGGGCGAAGAATGGCTCAAGATGTTTCGGCTGGGTTCGTAAGTAATCGTCGTAATGGCAGCACCGTCAGAACCACGGAACACCGTCAAGTATTCCGGACCCTTGAGGATAATACCGTTACCATCGCGATAATCCTTGGACTTGTCGCCAATCGCCTTGCCTGTACCATCAATTGTACCATCGGCAGTCTTCACAATCATTTCGGCCTTGCCGTCGCCATCGTAGTCAAAAACCTGGAACTGCGTATAGTGAGCACCAGCGCGGATGTTCTTGCCAAGGTCGATACGCCAAAGCCTCGTGCCGTCGAGTTTGTACGCATCGATAAACACCGTGCCCGTATAACCCGTTTGCGAGTTGTCGTGGGCGTTAGAAGGGTCCCATTTGAGAATCAATTCGTATTCGCCGTCGCCATCGAGGTCGGCAGCACTCATGTCATTCGGAGTGTAAGTGCACTTTTCGCCATCCGGCATCGTCTGCGCAGCCGGCACTTCGAGTTTAAGCGTCTTGTACGGGAAGGAATTTCCGCTATTGGAGACCGTCTTGTCCAAAACGAGCGACTGAGCCACTTTCGCCTGTTCCTTGCCATCAACAACAGCAGCCACAGTATATTTGGAAGTCGTTTTGCCGTCAGCATCGAGGTAGTTCGTGCCCGCATTTTTCGCAATCGAAGCAATTTTCGTACCATCGCGGTACAAGTTGAATTCAGTCGCCGGATCATCAGTGCCAAGCAAACGCCAGCTCACCAACATTCCCTTGCCCACATTCGAAGCCACAAGCCCGCGTGTCAAGCTTTCCATCTGGCGAGGGGCGGCAAATGCAGGAATAGCCAATCCTGCAGCAAGCAAAGAACTGGCGAAAACTGTTCGTACGTTCCTGTTCAACTTCCAATTAAACCCCATAAACATCGCTCCTATTTTTTGCGCATTCTATTGTCTTAATATAATCTAATTTTTATAAAAAAGTCCACATTGCATCTTACATTTTTATTCTTTACTAAAAGACTTTTGCCTAAACAGGCTCTTTCGTTCCATCAAGAAAGTCCACATTCGTTACGATAAAAAAGTCTACAGTTTGCATTTTTTCAAAGGCCCTCAAAAAAGCACGATTTTTTGACCCAAAAACAAGAATTATAGGCAAAAAAATCTTACAAAGACATTTTTTAGGTGATTTGAATCACGCCAAACAAACCTTTAACTATATTTAACGGCGAGTATGCCGCATTGGTGGAAAAATTTTTCGTGGGAATGGTTGTTCGATAATATCGCAGCACGTTCTCCAACGTTCGTAAAAATTATGGTTGTCACGGGCAAGTCGTTCCTGTATTATCACGGAATGACACGCGCGGCATCTTTGACATACACAACACTTGTGGCCGTTGTCCCGCTTCTCATTATGCTCACCTCCATCACGCTTGCGGTCGGGTTCGGTAATTTTATTTCGGACTACCTCCCCATCGTCATCGAAATGCTCAATTTGGACTGGCCGACCGAGCAAATCATGGATCTTGTGGAAAACGCCGAGCATATTCCAATCAGAAAACTCGGTTTCATCGGTGCCGGCGGTCTTTTTGTGACATTCATCCTCGCGTTCGGCAGCCTCGAAACGAACTTCAACGTTGTCTGGGAAAACAAGACTTCGAGAACTTTGGTGCGCCAAATTAAGGTTTACACGCCATTTTTGCTCATCGGAGCGATTGTCGTCGGAATGTTCGCCGGGTTCGTGAACCACGTGCAAAACGTACTCTCAGTTATTATTGTCGACGGTTTCCATTTTTCGCCAGAAGTCATCAAGGCCTTGATTTCGGCATTCTGGTATTCCGCGTTCCACATTGCGGTCCTCCTCGTCATTTTCATTATGCTTTACCTGCTACCCGCTCGTCCGGCAGGCCATAAGCCTTACACCCGCAAAAAATTGTTCTTGGCATCGATGCTTTCAACCTTAATCTCTTGGCTCGCCATCAATATTTACGTGAAAATTTTGATGCTCATCCAGACAGCCATGGTCACTCGCATGTCCATTTTCTATGGATCGTTAGCTTTTATTCCACTATTCCTCTTCTTGCTTTTTGGCGTTTGGTCCATCATTTTGTGCGGCAACAGTCTCGTGTGGACAATTTGCCACTGGCCAGCAGTCAGCACAAAAAGCTGGAGATGGGAAGGTCAACCGGAGGATTTATAATGAAGGCAAAACTTTTGACATCACTCCTTATGGCATTAACTCTCGCCGTAAGCTCCCATGCAGAACTCCAAGGTTCCAAAGATTACGAACCGGGTAAAGTCGAATCATCGGATTGGAGCGCACTTTTGGGCGTTGGCGGAGGCAACTCGCTGATAGCCCGCGACGGAACAATCTTCATGAACCTCCGAATCGGCGTTGTGCTGAACCCACACATCAGCCTGGGCGGATATTTTTCAACGATTCTCAGTGATGTGAAGAACCCGAAAATTCGTCATCCCCAGATGCTCGACTACCATTCATACGGGATATTTGTAGAACCGGTTGTGTTCCGCAACGGCATTTTTTCCATTTCGTTCCCGATTAGCCTCGGCGGTGGCAGCGTGAATTTCATGAACAAGGGTGACGAAGACGGATTCAAGTCCGAAGACGCTTTCTTTACCTCGGACTTTTCGGCACAGTTCAACTTCCGCGTGACGAAATTACTCGAAGTATCCATCGGCGGTGGTTACAGGCTGTTCGCAGGCATCGAAGAAAACAACTTGAAGAACAAGGATTTCCGCACACCGTTTGGCGAACTGAGATTCACGTTTAAGGAATTTTAGGGATTAGGTTTTAGGGGTTAGGGAGAAAGCAAAGGGGACCGTATCTGCAATTGGTACCGCACACGAGATTAAAGAATCTAATGAGATTAGAACGGCACGGCAGCGAACTAACTGCACGGGCTGTTTTTTTTATTTAGTGCCAGACAAATGACGACTGACGGAATTAGCATTAGATTCATTGTTGACGTTGTGCACGACGTTTTTCAATTTCGCCTTGCGGAACGCCCGAAATAACAGCAATTTTCTCAATAGGAATATCATTAGCTAGCATGGCGTCGACCATTTCAAATTTAGCTTTCCTAACTTTTTCATCAGATTCTTTTCTAGCTTCTTCCAAGCCTTCTCTTCGGCCTTTTTCCAAGCCTTTTTCCAAGCCTTCTTTCAAGCCTTTTTCCAAGCCTTTTTCCAAGCCTTCTTTCAAGCCTTTTTCCAAGCCAACCTTCCGCCCTTCTTCTTCACCTTTTATTTTCGCATAAGCGAAACAACAAGCAAGTTCTTCTTTTGTAGTCATTTCTCTCTCCGCTTCAGTTAAGGTTGTTTTGTCCAGATTTTCGATTTTGATGCGGTTCAAGGCTTCGTTGACAATGTCATTCCCAAAATCAGGGAGAGGCTTGCCTTCATGCGCATGCTTGAGCACGTAGAGCCAAACATCAACGGGGTCTTTCACTTCGTCTGCGGTTTTGTTGAACCTCGTCAGATTAACCATAATATACTTATTTTTAGGAAAAATCGTTTCGGTCTTTCCCTTATTCAGCGATTCCTTGCTGTAGATAGCCCATTCGTCAATGTAATTTCCCATTGTCTGCGGTAATTCAAAATTGCAAATCCAGATGGAAATGCATTCTGGGATTTCGTATCGTTTGCCCTCCTTCTCTTCTTTCGTAAGTGCTTTGAATTCTTCTGTTTCCTCCATTTCCTGTTTGCCCCTAATAATCAAGAACGCTTTGTACAGCACGGTTCGGTCGATAAAGAATCCATGGTCAGCTTTTTGCATTTCGATGTTGAGAAAACGTTTGGAACCGGTCGTAGCAAAAGCGTCTAGAGAAATTTTTCGTTCTTTAGGAACCATGAAGCGAATCGCTTCATCGAACGAATATTTCAGATCTTTGATTTTATCATCGCCTTTCAAGCGCAAAATTCCGTCAACAAAATCCTTGATGGCATCCTTGCTGGCGAACAGATTTTTGAATCCAGTATCGGTTCTCGGGTCGATGTATGTTTTACCTTTCAGTTTTTCTGGAATAGATTGGTTCACAATTATGCCTCCGTTAAGTTTAGAGGCTTTAAATTACATCGGTAATTTTGAAAAAAGTGTGAATGTGTAAATTTTGCAAACGGTTGATTGCAAATTCGTTTATTTTGTCAACAGTTGTTTGCAGGGCTAACTTAGGACAGTCCAAAACTGTCCGTTTTAGTCCTTTAAGCAACGAACTGAAAAGGCGTCGCTTTTACCATCATAGTCCAAGTATGCACTGTCAGAGTTGTTGTTCAAGTACACATCGTACGCGTCAACGCTATCTTTCTCAGTGGAACTCCAGAAATCTGCGAGGTTACCTTCATCGTAATCCCCCCCATAGTAATACCTGTTGCCAGCAGGCAACGCCATGAACGAGAATGTATCCGAGCCATTGCCGTTATTATTCCAACCTGATGTGGACTTGAGTTTTGTACTCGCAGTCGATTGTCCACCAACAGCATTGAACAGGGCGTTCCATTCCGTTTTAGTCGGCAAATGCCAACCAGCGGGACAAATACCGCGAACAGGGTATGTCGGTGTACATTTCACATCGTAACCACACCCCTTGCCTTTTTTACTCCATGCGCCCACACTGTCCATGGCTGCCGCCCATGTATAAAGACGACCGTACTTATCACAATAACTCGCAATATCTTTGTAGCAATAACTGTTTGTCGTTTCGTAGTTCAGATTCTGAGCCATCCAAGTTTGTTCGCCTATTTTTACAATCTTATAGGTTTGGCCGTCACGAGAGTCAGTCATGAATTCTCCACTCCGAGATGACGAATACTCTGTGACACTGCTGCTGGAAGTTGCAACCGCGAAGGATTCCGGATCATACTTCGGGAGCAAATTTAAGTCAACGCCCTCGAACATACAATAACCGTATACATCGTTAATAGAGCCTGTCAACGCATCATAAGTCCCAATTATATTGCCCTGGGTATCTGTCACCACGCCATTAGAGTAGATGACGATGTCCAAAGAACCTGTCTGCAGGAGCCAGGCTTCGGATGAACTAGATTCGGCAAAAGAACTTGAAGAGCCTGTAGTGACACCAGGTTCGACGGACGTTCCCCATTCCCCATAGCGGTCATCGATTTGCGAAACGTAGTCGGTGCAGGCGGAAAGAAAGACGAGAAACAAAAGACAAAATGCGAAAAGGAAGATTCGCCCCCGGAATAAATCCGGAGTGACAAAGAATCGGGAATGACATTTTTCAAAGCACCAACAATTATTTTCAAACAATTTCATCATCCCCTCCTAGAACACAAAACTAAGTCCGATGCCGACGGCACCGGCGATGGCAATGCCGATACCTACGCCGCGAAGCGTCTGGCCAGATTTTGCATCATCTTTGCTTTTATTGAATTCGCTTTCATTTGCAAAACGAGGCTTTGCAGCGGCATCTTTAGCCTTACTATTCCCAACCACGGCAAGTACAACACCAGTCACAGTCGTAGCAGCCCCAATACCAAGCACAACCCAAAGAGGTCCGCTCTTTTTAGCAACGTTTTCAGCGGATGCATTTTCAGCAGACTCCCCCACATTTGCAGGGATGCTCTCGCCCACTTGCGGCTTTGTTTTACCCTCCACCTCATTATAGGCTTCATTCGCAAGCACACGCACCGAATCAGAAGCTTTAGGTTCATTCACAAGGGGCATTTCAGATTTTTGTTCATCAGCAATGTTTTCAGCTGGAACCGGAACAACTTCATTTTTCTCACTGATTTCAGCCGCAACCGGTTCAGATACCGGATGAGTCATGTTTTTCACCACGCCAAAAAATTCGGCCGATTTTTCTCGAATAAGAGCCAAGAGATCCTTCAGTGTCGCACCCTGTCCGTTAAAACTTGCAATGAGCTTGTTCCCAGCAGTTTCATAAAGTTCAGCCGAAAGAGTCAAGTCACCATCAAAAACACCAACACGCGCTTGACAAATATAATCCGCAGCAATGTTCTTGCCAGTTTCCACAAGGCAGCTTCCCTCGCAATCTTCAATTGCTTTCCCTGGAGGGAGCATCTGCATAATATTCTCGCGAGTCATAATCGTATAGTTCTGTATAGCAGGCAGCTGTTTAACAGCCTCTTCACGCAAGACATTCGTAAGATATTGGCGGTCGGTAAGAGAAACCTTTTCCCTAGCATTACCATCAGCCCCCGTCTCCAATACAGCCACGTATGCAGCAAAAACATCTGTTGAAAGCAAAAGAATCAACAAAGAAATCAATAGATTTTTCATAATTATAAATATAATCTTTTCACACTTAATAGTTATCTTTTAAACGATGCTTGATTACATTTCGATTCGCGGTTGCAGACTCCATAATTTAAAGAATGTCAACGCTCAGTTTCCGCTGGGGAAAATTACGGTTGTATGCGGACCGTCGGGTTGCGGAAAATCGACGCTCGTGATGGACACGCTCCATGGAGAAAGCAAGCGGCGCTACCTTGAAACACTCTCACCGTTTGCGGCAGATTTGCTCGGAGGCAAGCGAAGCATTCCTCTCGACAGCGCAGAAGGACTCCCAGCGAGTTTAGCGATTGCCGCCACACGCGGAGAAGCGCCCGCGAAAGCATCAGCACTTTCAATTGCCGAATGCGATAACGCATTGCGTACATTGTTTGCTGCATTTGCAAAGCCCGCCTGCCCGATTTGCGGAGCTCCGATGGTGAGCCAAAGCCGCGAAGAAATCATCCGCGAAATCGCAGGAATGCCCGTTGGGACAAAGCAACAGTTCTTGGCGAAGATTGAGACGGGGAATGCGGAAATGGCGACCCCGGAACAAGTCCGGGGTGACATTAACGCAGCCGGGAATGACAAAAAAAGCAAGAGTTGTACGACTTTGGATAAGCTGTCGGCGGTGTTTTTGGCACAAGGTTTTACACGTGCGATTGCCGATGGCACTATGTATTCGCTGGCGGACTTGCTCCCCGGCGAAAAAGTCCTGACGCCCAAAGAATTCTACATCATCGTTGATAGAATTATTGTCCGCGAAAATACGCGCACGCGAATCGCCGAAGCCGTTGACGGAACGCTAAAGCTTACACATTCTGCGATTACGCTTGATATTGCTGGCGAACGCAAATTTTACAGCACCAAGCCGTGCTGCCCGAATGCAAGCGATGAACAGCACCAATCGCAAATATCCAGCGAAACCGTTGCCAACTTAGATGCACGCGCATTCTCGCCTTACAACCGTACAAGTGTTTGCGAATACTGCGAAGGCACGGGAAACATTCAGGAAGCCGCCCCAGCAAAAGGCAACGAGAAAAGAGGCCGCAATGGTCGCACAGATAACGATGTAGAAAGTGACGGTGACGAAAACACAGAATGCCCTCACTGCCACGGGCTCCGCCTTAAGAAAACATACTTGAACGCAACCATTGACGAAGTCAGTTACAAGCAAATTCTCACGACGGAATTTGCAGAATTGCCGGAGCTTTTGCACAAAATTTTCAACAACAAAATCGGGCAAAATTTAAAGGCGACATTCAATTCACTACTCGACCGCATAGAAGCCATCAACGATTTAGGCATTGGTTACCTCACGCCAGGACGCGCGGGACAAACGCTTTCGGGCGGCGAATTGCAAAGACTCAAGCTCGCAAGCCTCAGCACAGGGCACTTGAATGGTCTTTTGATAGCGCTTGACGAACCCGCCAGCGGCCTGCATGCAAGCGATGTCACCGCACTTTGGAACGTCCTCGAGAAAATTCGCAAGCGCGGCAATACGCTCGTACTCATTGAGCACAATCCGCAAATCATCAAGCGAGCCGATTACATCATTGAAATGGGTCCTGGCGCAGGTGAAAAAGGAGGCGAGATTCTATTCCAAGGCACTCGTGACGAAGTGCTTGAAAATCCAGGATCGCCCACGGGAAAATGGTTAAATGAATTAGGAATTAGGAAGTCGGAATTAGGAATCGAAAAACGTCATTGCGAGGAGCAAAGCGACGCGGCAATCCATAAAACCAAAGAAGACACAGCAATTCTCGTCGAGAACTTCGCGAAGTTCGACATGGCACCCGTTAACGCCACCTTCCCCATCAACAAATTCAGCGTGATTACGGGCCAAAGCGGCAGCGGAAAATCGACACTTCTTTTTGAAAACATCGCCAAACGCGCCAAAGCTGAAGAATTCAAGAGCCTCGGCATCGACGCACTTTCCATTCTTACGACGGGAGATTTCCACGGAAACAAGCGCAGCACCGTCATGAGCGCCATCGGTCTCACCACGCTTTTGCGCGACTTATTCGCGAAGCTCCCTGAAAGCAAAGTGCGCGGCTACACTGCATCCAAATTCACAACGCACGCCCCCGGCGGTCGCTGCGAAAACTGCAAAGGCGAAGGAGTCATCTACGATCCGCTCGGCTACGAAGAATCCGAATGCCCCGTTTGTCTCGGTAAACGCTTCCGCGATGAAGTCTTGGAAATCCGTTTCAAGTCGCTCTCCATCGCCGACATCTTGGACATGGAAATCGGTAGTGCATACAAGCTATTCACGAACATGAAGCCGTTCGCCGAAAAGCTAAAACCACTCGTTGATACAGGCCTTGACTACCTAAAACTCGGACAAACTACAGCACACCTCTCCGGTGGCGAACGCGCTCGACTCCGCCTCTCAATTACGCTCGCACACGCCAAAGCGCCGAACACGCTATTTCTCTTTGACGAACCCGCACGCGGCTTGCATCAAAAAGATATTCACCAGTTGCTCGGGCTCATTCACGGACTTTGCAACGCAGGACACACGGTCATTGCCATTGAGCACGCCCAAGACTTTGTGAACGCCGCGGATTACGTGGTGGAACTGAAGCGGAAATAAAAATATCTTTCTGTAATTCAAAAATTATATTTTAGATGTACCGCACAGGACGTTGCAAGGAGGATTTATGAACATTCGCAAACACTGGAAAAAAATTTTATTCTCAGCAACAACTCTATTTTGGGCAAGTTGCGGCGGAGATAGCGAAAATTCTCCTATCATTCCTTATAATAACGGAAGCGAACCTTCTTCAAGTAGTTCCGCAGAAAGCCCTACAAGCAGTGCTGTAAATATAAAAAGTTGCTCTAGCGAAACGCCGTTGAGCAGTTCCGAAACGGTTTCAAGCAGTTCCACGGAGAATTCTTCGAGCAGTTCCAGCGCAATCCTAACACACAAACTCGCAAGCGATACAACGGTAATCTGTTCCAGAGGATACTCGGGTCACAAAGAAGGTTGTTTTTTACACGAGAGTGACGGATACCAAAAAAATTCGAGGATAGCCGCAAACCTCAAAGACCTCTTGAAAAACAATAAAACAAGAACGCTTGAAGAATTGAGCGCCATCGAAGACTCGCTAGAATCAATCCATGAATTTGAAGACGCCCCCGTTTACGGAGTCACTCATTGTGTCCGATACACATACGTAACATCATTCCATTGTTCAAACGGGAAAATATATGATGTTCATGAAGAGTACGACAATCCATACATTGAAGAACACAATTACCTCCCTAAAGACGAATACATGCAAGAAGGTAATATCATTTACTCCTGGGATGAATACAAAGAAAAATTCATCAGTTCAAGCAGCGAATCATCTAGCAGTGCGGAGCCACCGTCTCCACTTTGCACTAAAGATGACTTTATCAATTTCAATAACTTATACGATGAATTTTACAAAACAAGGAAAAACCTTACAGACAGTATCAAGAATTCCATAAGCATCAATGAGCTTGAATTAAAAAAATCTTGCCTAAACAACATCAATGCCCAAAGGCCATATTTTAACGGATCTATCGCCACCAAACAAATTTGCGACGGTGACACAATAGTGAATCCGCGTTATCAGGCAAAGCTCGACTCCAACACAGAGTATATACAAAAGCAAATTGACGAATGTATGAAAGAGGAATAGCACATGAAAAAGACCGCACTTTCGATTCTAGCATTCGCAGCATTTTGCTCCGCATACGCAGCACCGCTGTTTATCGGATATTACCCCGATTGGGGAAAATGGCACAAGCCCGCCTACACTGTAGATAAAGTTCCGTACAACAAGTTAACACACGTATTGTGGAGTTTCATCACGCCAAACACAGATGGTTCATTGCGCGGAGATGCCGCAGAAGACCCAAGCACCCTCGACAAAATGGTAAAGCTCGCCCACGCTGCCGGCACAAAGGTCATCGTCTCGCTCGGCGGTGGCGGACAAAGCGAAAATTTTGTACCCGTTGCATCGAACGATGCACTCCGCCAAAAATTCGTTGCAAACCTCGTCAAATACGTCGCCGACCACAACCTCGACGGACTCGACATGGACTGGGAATGGGAATACAATCCCGTCCCCGAGGCAGACACTATCGCCTACAGCAAATTGCTCACAGAGCTACGCGAAGCACTCCCCAAAGACAAAAGTCTCTCCGCAGCGCTCCCCTGCTCGCCCTATTACGGGAAATGGTTCACAGCCGAAGTCCTCGTGAAAAACTTGGACTGGCTCGGTTTTATGACCTACGACATCACCGGCGATTGGGACGAAAAAGCCATGTTCGATTCGCCGCTCTACCCGCACAATGGTTACACCACATGGTCGTGGGAAGAAACACGCGACTACTGGAAAAAGCGCGGCGTGCCTACCGAAAAAATGGTCTTCGGAATTCCCTCGTTCGGTTTTGAATTCAAAGGCGCCACAGGTCCCGGCACAGATTTTACCAAAGGTTCCGCCAAGCAAGTACCGTATAAGGATATTGTTACAAATGCAGAATGGAAATTCCATTTCGACAGCGTTTCTGTAGAACCCTACGGCGTATCGTCCAACGGCTACGTCACCTTCGAAGACCCGCATTCTTCCGCCGTAAAATCGCGTTGGGTCAAGGAGAATGGTTACGCCGGCATCATGGTCTGGGAAGTTTCGCACGACTACATCGAAGGCGTCGGGAATCCGATTCTCGATAGCATTGCTGTTGTATTGCACGAAGAAACGACAGGAATCCGCGACATTCACAAGAAGCGCGCGACGGGCTCCCGGCTAGACGCATCGCAAAATCCGAATGCACAAATCAAGCGCGTGGATGCCCTCGGAAAAAGCGTGCAAAACGCAGGCCGCGAAAGCCGTTTAAAGAACAAGTTTATTTTTAAAGTGGAACCGTAAATTTTCTAGCCCCCTTGCCAAATATCTTTTACTTTAGTATAATTTGATAACAGTTATCAAATTTAGAGATAAGCATGGGCGTTATTAAATACAAAACCAAACAGCAGGAACTGCTCCTATCTTGCTTCAAAGCGATGCAGGGCCGCCATTTCACAGCAGAAGACGTAGCGGCTTATTTCCAGAAGCAGAACATTTCTATCGGCATTGCAACTATCTATCGCCAGATTGAAAAGTTTGTGGCGATGGGCGTTGTTCAAAAGTATTTCCTTGGCGAACAAAATGCCGCCTGCTTCCAGTACATGGGCGAAGAATGCCACAAAGATGTTTCGCATTTTCACCTGAAATGCGAAAAATGCGGCACGCTCATCCATCTCGAATGTCATGATCTTGAACAACTGAGTTCGCACCTGATGGCAGAACATGGTTTTGCACTTGATCCATTCCGCACTGTTTTTTACGGACTTTGTCAAAACTGTCGCCTAGCGGTCTAACAACATAATTACATAATTTTCAACAAAGGATTCTTATGAAAAAGAATAAGAAACCGGTGGTACTCATCACCGGGTATTTGGGGTCGGGTAAAACCACGCTTTTGAACAATCTTCTCAAGCAAGAAAAGAGAAAAGTCGCCCTAATCGTGAACGATATGGGTAGCATCAACGTCGATGCCGAAATCTTGAAAAAGAATGGTTCGAACGTCACCGAATGCCCGATGTTCGAATTGCAAAACGGCTGCATCTGCTGCACCTTGCGCGATGAATTCATTGAACATGTTGAAAAGATTTCCAACCTCGATTCCATTGAAGTCGTATTTGTCGAAGCTTCCGGCATCAGCGATCCGGGTGCGGTGAGCGCAAGTTTCCTTGCTTACGAAGAAGACAATCCAAATACGAATGTTTACTTGACATCCATCGTCACTGTTGTTGATGGCGACAGAATTTATCGTGAATTCCTTAGCGAATTAAAGCAGAAAAAAGAAGAAAGAGATTCGCTCGCCGAAAAATACGACTTGAGCGATGAAGAAATTTCGACACTGATTGTAGACCAGATTGAATTCTGCAACTTCATCATTTTGAACAAGTGCGATTTACTCAACGCAGACCAACTCAAGGAAGTCGAATCCATCGTGCGCGATTTCCAGCCGCGAGCCCCAATTATCCATTCCGTCAACGGCGATATCGATATCGAAAAAATCATGACGACAAAGCCGTTCAACTACGATCAAATCGATTCTTCTTCGGCCATCCAGAAGGCAACAGCAACATTAACCCAGCCAGGCCGCAAAAACAATGGTTGCGTTGACGAATATGGGATTACGTCATTCGTTTTCGAAGCCAGGCGCCCGTTCAACAGAACACGCTTTATGGAATTTGTCAACAACAGATATCCGTCACAGCTTATCCGTTCCAAGGGCTACATTTGGTTCTCGGATGCCAGCAAGGACGTGCAACTATTCGAACAGGCCGGCAGAAATTCCTCGATTTTGCCCGTTTCGTATTGGATCGACGCTCTGCGCGAAGACGTCAAGCAATCGTACATTGAAGAAAACCCTGAAATAAAAGAGAATTGGGATTCTCAATTTGGTGACCGCGAAAATCAAGTCGTGTTCATTGGCAAAGGTTACAACAAGGACGACATTATAGTCGAGCTTGAAAAGTGCCTTGACGAGAGAGCTTTTGCTTAACACGTCAAAAGTTCAGATTTGTGATATAAAAAGTGCAGCCTCTCCAATTCGGAGAGGCTTGTTTTGTGATAATATATCACGCCAAAAAGATATAACAGCAATAATTTTTTATATTAATCACATAATTAGGAGTTTCAAGTGAAAGCTACGTTAAAAATCCTACTGTTTTTTTCAATTTATGCAATAGCAAACACCTGTACAGAAGCAACCTTTAAGGTAAACTCTCTTAACTTTTTTATCAATAATAATATACAACTAGATTCTATATACGAAACAACAGATCTAGGATATCATAATGAAACAACTTCAAAATACACCTACCAAAATACGTTTTTAGAAAAAATTGTTCTGAAAAACAAAACCGATAACAAACAAGAAGAAAAAGTAACAAGTATTAATGTATACAACACCTTAGATGAAAGCATTCTCACAAAAAAAGACACCGAAATGCTATTTTCTGTTTCATCATCAAAAGACACAACTTTCATTCATAGAAAAGACTTCCAAAAAGGCTTTTTGCTATATGAATACATCTATAAAATCACAGATGACTATATATCAACTTTAAGCAATGCTTATAATTGGTCTTTTACGGATTCTATTTATGACTTCTTAAAAAACAATCCAGAATTCAATAGCCTTCTTTTATTAGACAATCCTGAAAATTTCATCAAAGAAAATTTAGGCACTATATTTTATGAAAAATTATTCAGAAATGACTCTATCATAGAAACTGAAATAAGAGATTACAACACTAACAAATCAGACACATCCTACACATATATCATTAGCGATTCTAACGACGACTCTAAATGTTTCCTGTATTTCGATGACGACAATTATCCTCAGTATACGAATACATTTCAAAAAAATGATAAAGGATTCGTATTAAAGCATTTTAGAGATGACGGCGACCATTATAAAGAATACTTCGTACTCTTTAATAATGAGAAAACAACACATTTCAAAAGCAATCTTTCAACAATAAAAAAAATCCACAAAGCACGCTATTTTGATCTTCTAGGCCGCTATAAGTTTTCCAAACCGCGTCAGTAAAATTCTTCGAAGGCCTTTGCGTTAGCGTAAAGGTCTTTTCCTTTCCAGTCAAAGAGCCCTGCGCCCCACGCACCGCCGATTGTCGGTTCCCAGAAGAACGTACCAATCCAGCGATTCATGCCGCTAACCATTTCGCGCGTCCTTTTACGGGAGCCATCGAATTTGTAATGATTATCGGAATCACCGCCGTTGTATTCAGCTACGATAAATTCCAATTTTGAATACTTTGTCGTAACCGTATTGAACAAACTCTTCCAATTATCGGGAGCGCCATCGCCGTATGCCGTGTAAGCGGAAAAGCCCATCACATCTGCGGGGATTTTATAATCGTCAAAGATGACGCCCATCCACCAGGTAACCGTATTTGCTTGGCGGATACGTTCGATGTGAAGCACTGTTTTCGTTGTCGGCGAAACTTCTTTGACAGCCTTGATGCCGGCATTGAAATATTTGGCAGCATTCGCCTTGCCCGCCGCGGTCCCCATATCGCCATTGACAGAAGTTGCGGCTTTATCGACGCCATTTCCCCAGCAGTCCGTTTTGCTGTTCGGCTTATGGATCAAAATGCCCGGAGTTGTTTCGTTGCCAACCTGCACCATGTCAGGAGTTGCACCAGCATTTTTAAGAGCTAACATCAAATCTTTCGTATAAGCATAAACGGAATCCGCCATCGCATTTGCGTTGTTCACGTTACGCCAGCGTTCAGGAATAATCTGCTTGCCCGGATCGGCCCAAACATCGCTGTAATGAATATCCACGAGGAGACCCATGCCTGCGGCTTTAACTTTTTTCGCATAAGCAACAACATGATCCTTGTCGCCATACGCTTCGGCATCATGACCGCAGCCGCTTGCCGCATAACCGTACTTTGCCTTGGGCGAGACAAACGTGCGCAAACGAATGGAATTGAATCCGTGATTTTTCAGAATCGTGAAGATGTCGCTTTCTTTGCCATCGACATCGTAAAACTTTGTGTTATTTCGTTCGTATTCCTGAACTTCAGAAATATCAGCGCCGTTGTAAAAATCAATTTTTATAGGTTGGGCAGAAGATGAACTCGAAACTTGAGAAGAGGAAGATTCCGCCGACGATGAAGATTTCATCGAAGAAGACGATTCGACAGGTTCAACGACCTTAGAACTACTAGACCCATCGACATCTCTCTGGGTAACACTACTTGATGATGACGAGTGTATGTCAGAGAACGAACTTGAAGACAAAACATTAGCAGATGACAACGCAATCGATGAAGACGATTCAATAGCGACACTGCTATTATACTTTACACTAGATGATGAACTTTCTTTCGACGATTCATCTTTGAGACAACGAATAGAAAAGCCTTGGGTTACGAGTTCAGCATTTTCAACCGCACCATCGTAGTCGTAGTCCAAGTGTATACTGTTCGCGAGTTTTTTAACGAACTCTGTAGAACTCCAGAAACTTGCTTCATCGTTCTCACCGACGAATTTTCCATCGTCGAATTTGCGTCCTGCAGGCAACGCTGAGAACAAGTATGTATCAGTACCGTTACCATTTTTTAACCAACCAGTTGAAGATTTAAGATTTCGACCAGAAATGGACGATCCACCAACAGAGGAGAATAACTTTTCAAAATCCGTTATCGTTGGCAAATGCCATCCAGAAGGACAAACACCTTGAACTGGGTACGTCGGCGAACATTCTGAATCATAACCACACCCAATGCCGTTCGTACTCCACCTACCGGCACTGTCCATCGCGGCGGCCCAAGTGTAAAGACGACCATATTTTGTGCAGTATTCTGCAGAATCATTGTAGCAATAGCTATTCAACGTATTGTAATTCAGGTTTTGAGCCATCCAAATCTGCGAACCAATGGTGACAGTTTTGTATGACTGACCGTCACGGGAGTCCGTTATGAATCCTGTAACTATAGTAGTAGGTTCAACAACATTCCACTCTCCTTCACGTTCATTGATTTGCGCAACATAATCGGTACATGCAGAAAAAAAGACGGGAGAAGATAGACAAAAGGCGAGAGTGATCTTTCGACAACAACTTACCGATTCGCTCAGGACGACACTAAAATTTGACAATCTCATTAAGTTCATCATAAATTCTCCCAAAGCCTAAAAAGCATAACTGACGCCGACACCAACGGCTCCGGCAATGGCAATACCGATTCCTATGCCACGGAGAGTCTGGCCCGATTTCGCCCTGTCCTTGGCATCATTGTATTCATCTTCATTAGCAAAAAGCTTCGTTTCTGCAGCATTTTTCGCCTTGCTGTTCCCGACAATGGCAAGCACCACACCCGTCACAGTCGCAGCAGCTCCGATACCGAGCACCACCTTGCCCGCAATTCCAGTTTTTTTTGCGGGTTCGTCGCTCACGTTCGCGGGGATACTCTCGCCCACTCGACTCGAATCCTTGTCGTTCATTGAAGAAACAGGATCAATCTGCACATTTTCATTTGTATTCTCCAACAGAATAGTCGTCTTTTGAACATTCATTTCCTTTATTTCGTGAAAAAAAGCCATTGATTTACTTTCTATTAAAAGCAACAATTCTTCCACATTGGCTCCACGGCCATTGAAACTAGCAATTAGTTTGTTTCCAGCCGTTTCATAAAGTTCCGCCGAAAGAGTCAATTTAGAACCAAATACACCCACACGCGCCTGGCAAACATAATCAGCGGAGATGTTCTTGCCTGTTTCCGCAAGGCAGGATCCTTCACAATCCTCGATAGCTTTACCCGGCGGGAGCATCGCAATAATGTTTTCACGAGTCATTATCGTAAAGCCATACTTTGCAGGAAGTTCCTTTACCGCCTGCTCACGCAACACATTCGTCAAATATTGACGGTTCAAAAGCGACACGCTATCCTTAGCATCACCATCCGCCATCGTTTCAAGCACGGCCACATACGCAGCCAGTGCATCAGTCGCTAATAGCAGGAACAACAAAGAAATCAGTATTTTTTTCATATTATCAAATATAGACTACAAAAAACAACAGTTTTAAAAAAAAGGCCATAATTGAACTATTTTTCATACAATAAAAGCTATTCTTAATAATACACATTTATCATCTATCCTCAAAATTTTAAATTGTAAAATCAACATTTAAATTTTAAATTTCACGTATGCTCAACGCGGAACTTCTTACATCGGCAAAAGTCCAAGATTTTATCGAACTCGCGACCAAGAAAAAAATGGACGCGTTGCAAGTTTCGACGCATTTGGCCAAGGAATTCAGCAACGAAGATCGTGCCGCGATTATGGACTACATGGCACTCGTTCCTAAATTTAGGGACAAGTTCTTTGCCGAAAATTCCATAAAAACCGCGAAAAACGCGCCAGCATCATTTTTACTTTGCGACAAACTCGCTTTGGAACAGAGTACCGCCCAAGACATTGGTCGTTGGAAATCGACGCTCTGGGAACGCGCTCGCCAAGCAAACAGAAACGGCGACAACAGCGAAACCGCCCCCATCGTTCACGATTTGTGCTGCGGCATGGGAGGCGATTCCTTCTACTTGCCCAAAGATTTTTTGACCATCGGTGTGGACCTCGACGAAAACCGCCTTGAAATGTATCGTTACAACAGCAAGGTCATGCGAGATTCGGACGACCATACCATCCTAGCCGATGTCCGCGAAATTGCCAAGCAAAACGATTCCGAAAGCGTAACACTCGCTCTGCCCAAAGCAGACTACTTCACGATTGATCCCGCACGCCGAGCCATCGAAGGCGAAAACCAGCGCGACCTGCGCAATCTCACGCCCACATTCGAAGAAGTTATCGAAATTTCAAAGCATTACAAAGGCGGCATGGCGAAAATCCCGCCCGGATACCCCATCAGCGAAATTCCCCGTGGCACGGAAATCTTGTACATCGGTTCCCGCACAGACTGCCGCGAATGCTTGGTGCTGTTCGGCGAACTCGCCCAAAGCCCAGACCATGTGCGCGCCGTGATGGTCGACAAAACCGGCAACGCCATCGCCGAATGGAACGAGATGCGCGATGAAAAACGCGAAACCCGCAACGAAAGCGAACAATCGCAATACGACCATAACTACGAACTCGAAGGACGCGACCGCGTCTACACTACTGCTAGCAGCGAATCCGACTTGCCTCTTGGCGGGATTTCCAAGTTCATCGCAGAACCCGCACCAGTATTGCTCCGCAGTCACCTCTTTGGAGTGGTGGCTCTCGCGCACGACGAAACGACACACTTGATTTCACCGGGCATCGCTTACGTGACTAGCGAAAAACCGCTCCCCGCGCCCGCATTCGCCAACTACGAGATTTTGGGATCGTCCGAAATTTCGACAAGCGCCGTCCGCGCGTTGCTCAAATCGCACGACATCGGCAAACTCACGCTCAAGCTACGAGGCGTCAAAGTCGACCCAGACCAAGAAATCAAGCGCCTCAAGCCCAAAGGCAAGAATGCCGCAACGCTATTCTACACACGCCTCAATGGCGAGAAAATCGCGATACTTACGAGGAGGTGTGAGCCATGAGCACAAAACATGACTGGATGGGGCAAAGCCCCAACTCTTTGGCTCGGTTATGCCCATGCAAGCATGATCGCAACACTCGCCTTCTGAGTTGTCTTCGACTCCGCTGCACTTCGCTCAGGATGACAAGAAACAAAACAATCCCGAAATTCCAAATTCTAATTCCGATTTTTTCAAATAACTTCTAACCATCTACTTTCTACTGTCTACTATATTATGTCCGTCAAACTTGAACCATCTTGGCTAAAACTGCTCGCCGACCAGTTCGAACAGCCGTATTTTAAGCAAATCAAGGCAAAACTTTTGCAGGAACACGCGGAACATCACGTGGTGTATCCTCCCGGACCGCAGATTTTTGCAGCCCTCGACTATTGCCCCGTCGATAAAGTCAAAGCTGTCATCATCGGACAAGACCCGTACCACAATCCAGGCCAAGCCCACGGGCTTTGCTTCTCGGTGCCGTTCGGAATCGAGCCGCCGCCCTCTCTCATCAACATTTTCCAGGAACTCCACGACGATCTCGGCATCACGCCGCCACCACATGGCAATTTGGAAGGCTGGGCCCACCAGGGAATTTTGCTTTTAAACGCATCGCTCACGGTGCGCGCCCACATGGCGGCAAGTCACGCAGGCATTGGCTGGCAACAGTTCACGGACACGATTATCCAGCGACTTTCGCAAGTCCGCGAAAACCTCGTCTTTTTACTTTGGGGCAGTTTTGCAATTAAAAAGCAAGTGCTCATCGCGCCCAATCGCGGCCACCTGATTCTCACCGCCCCGCACCCGAGCCCACTTTCGGCATACCGCGGATTCTTTGGCTGCAAGCACTTCAGCAAGGCAAACGCTTACCTTGTCAGCAAAGGACTCGAACCAATCGACTGGAGCATTAAATAGAGTAGACAGTAGGAAGTAGGATGTAGGAAGTAAGCAACAGGAGATCAATATGGCAAAGAACTGCAATGAAGAAAAGCACAACGAAGAAAACCGCAATAAAGTCATCGTCAAGACTAGCGTTGTCGGGATTGTCACGAACGTCATTCTCGCCAGCATCAAGGCGGTTATCGGCCTTATGGCAAACTCCATCGCCGTCGTTCTCGATGCCGTGAACAACCTCTCAGACGCGCTCTCGTCCATCATCACCA
>CAMJNF010000022.1 GCA_946407235.1 uncultured Fibrobacter sp.
CGAGGATTTCCATGTTGCGGCGGAGACGTGTTTCGTCAAGTACGAAACAAGGACTTGGAACTTGAGAATAGTCGAGCATGGTTAGAAAGATAGAACTTTTTTGATGTTATATTTTGTATGATATAACCAGATTTATTTGTTTTCTGTTTTTGGGATTCTAAAAAGTGGGCATAAAATGAATAATAAGATATTTTTCTTGTTTCTTTTGGTCGCTGGTCTGTCGCTTGCTTTGGCCAACGAACAGCCTGATTTGCACGGAATGCCCGAAACTAATGTCCCATCGAAAGGTGAATATGTTTATCTAGTTGAGCTGGATAGTATCGATATTTATAAAGAGTTGATTGAGTTGGAAGATAAAGAATCTTCATGTGCCATGGATATTGTTGGAATTGTTGTGGGTGGTAGTATTACTGGTTTTGGTGCGTTTTTGGTTGGATCGGGCTTGTATGCAATGCAGTCTCCTGATGATGGTTTTGATCGAATTGGAGGGAAACTTTTAATATTGACTTCTATTCCTGTGCTTTTGATTGGTATACCTGTGTTGGTTGTCAATATCGGTGATTACAAAGTTCATAAAAAAAATGCTATGAAACGCGATAAATATCAAGAGGCTTTGGATCGTTATAAAGTAAGGATGCAGGAAGAAGGATGGAAGTCTGTTCAGTTCATGGTTGTACCTACGCTGAATTTGGCGAAAGCCAGCTTTGGTGCGAATGCGGTATTGCAATTTTAGCTTTTATAGAAAATACAATAGGATTTTGTTAAAATGTACAAAAGGCTAGACAGTTTTCTGTTTAGCTTTTTTTAAATTGAAAATGTCTGATTGGAGGCTTATTTTGCAGCGGTTATTGATTGGTTTTATTGCGTTGGCTGTTGTGATTGTGTTGCTGTGCGTGGCGACGCTTTGCTTTGGTGCGGTGAACATCCCGTTTGCAGATGTGGTGCAGGCGTTGTTTAGCCCGGGAGCGGATGTTTCGTCGAACATCTTATGGAACTTGAGAATTCCGCGAATGATTGCTGCAATTTTGGCGGGGGCATCGCTTGCGGTGTCGGGCTTGTCGCTACAGACTGTGTTTCGGAATCCGCTGGCGGGACCGTTTGTGCTTGGCATTAGCAGTGGTGCAAGTCTTGGTGTGGCGCTTGCGCTTTTGGCGGGAATTGGTTTTGGAAGCGTTGGCGTGCTTGGCTCGGCGGCGCTTGGGGCTTTGCTTGTGACGCTTGTCGTGATGTTTGCGGCGACGCGTTTTGCGCAGACGGGTGTACTTTTGATTGTCGGGCTTTTGACGGGCTACTTTATCGATTCAATTGTCAGCGTTTTGATTGCCGGGAACTCTTCGGAATCGCTGCGTGTTTATGTGGCGTGGGGCATGGGAAGCTTTGGGCGCGTGACGCTTGGTGATGTCTGGATTTTTGTAGTGGCTGTGCTTGTGGGATTGGTGATGATAGGCGTTTCGTTGCGGTATTTGAATGCGGCACTTTTGGGCGATGATTTTGCACATGGGCTTGGGTTGAATGTGAAGCGTTCCAAGATTTGTGTGTTGCTCGGGGCGAGCCTTTTGGCGGGGGCAACGACGGCGTTTTGCGGGCCGGTGGCGTTCATCGGGATTGCTGTGCCTCATTTGGCTTATCTGCTTTTCAAGACAACGAACCATCGCGTGCTTTTGCCTGGGGCTGCTTTGTGCGGAATGGCGCTTGCGCTTTTGGGCGGGCTTTTCCCGGCATCGGTGCCGTTGAATGCAGTGCTTTCGCTGGTGGGTGTTCCTGTGATTATGTGGGTGCTTGTGCGCGGTTCCGGTGCGCGTTTTTAGGGGGCTTTTATGACGAATGCTGAATCGCAGAACGTTTTGCTGGAATGTAAGGATTTGCTTGTCGGCTATGGCGCAGCGCTTGAAACAATGAAATGCCCGTTTGATTTTGCGCTCTCGTCGGGAACTGTTGTGGCTCTGATGGGCGAGAATGGATGCGGTAAAAGTTCGCTGTTGAAAACTTTTGCAGGGCTTTTGAAACCTGTGGCGGGCGAGGTCTCACTGGAAGGGAAATCTCTTACGGAATGGGCGCCTCGAGAACGCGCTCAGGAAATCTCGCTGGTGCGAATGTCGAGTGCGGTGCCGCTACGGATGAGCGTGAATGAATTTGTTCGTTTGGGACGTTCACCGTATTCGGGAATCTTTGACAGTCGTACGGCTGAAGACAATCGCGTTGTCGAGGAATCGATGACGCTTTTGGATGTCCTCTCTTTTGCGGATCGTCCGATTGCGGAATTGAGCGATGGCGAACGCAGCCGTGTGTTCTTGGCGGAGGCCGTGGCGCAGCAGGTGAAGGTCTTGCTGCTGGATGAACCGAATGCGTTCCTGGACATTCCGCGTAGCCATGCGCTCTTTAGATTGCTTAAGAAAATTGCAACGGAACGCGATATGGGAATTATTGTTTCGACTCATTCTGTAGAATACGCAGAACGCTATTGCGATAAGATTATGGTCGTAAATGGCGGGACTGTGCGTGTGGCGCCTGCGAGTGAGGCGCGAAAAGAGGGACTGCTTGATTGGACGGATGCTTGTTATGAATAAATTACTGCTTTGCCGTGCCGTATTCGGCTTGTGTTTAATGTTTTGTGTTTCGGCTTGTTTGCTTGCGTGTTCGGGGACGAAGAATCGAGCTGATGTTTCTCCAGAAGCAAAGCATTTTTTATGGAAAGTTTCGGATGAAAATTCCTCGGTGTGGGTGCTGGGGAGTATCCATCTTGCGGATTCAACGCTGTATCCGCTTGCTCCTGTGATTGATTCTGCTTTTGCTCGTGCTGAGGAACTTGCGGTTGAAATCAACATGAACGATGATGAAGTCGTGAAAGAAGTGAGTGAACAATCTGCCGTGCGTGGAGAACTTGCCGAGGGAACGCTTCGTGACTTGCTACCTCCGGATATGTGGAATACGGTCGATAGCCTTTGTGAATCTTGGAATGTTCCGATTACAATGATTGAAAAATCGCGTCCTTGGCTTGCTGCGATGACGCTTAGTTCATTTGCTTTTATGCAGGCGGGATTGAATCCTGAGTACGGAATTGATTATGTGCTGCTTGATAGGGCTGCAACGGACGGCAAGGCCATTGTCGGATTGGAAACTGCGGAAGAGCAAATTGGCGCTTTGGCGGATACAACGGAATCGGATTCGGCGGGTGTGTATTATTTAAAGACGACTTTGCGTGAAATTTCGGAATTTGAAACGCTAGTAAAAAATTTAATGCTCGCATGGAAAACGGGTGATGATGATTTGATGCGAAACCTTCTTGACCAAGATGAGGAAGAAGAAATTTTGTCAACGGATCAAAAATTTAAAGATGAATATGAACAGCGTATTTATGTAAATCGCAATGCGAAAATGGCCGATTCAATTGCAACTTTTTTGCGTGAAGATCGGAATGTTTTTGTCGTTGTTGGAGTTGCGCATTTGGCGCTTGAAAAGGATAATGTTATCGAGGCGCTGAAACGTCGCGGATTTAAGATTGAACGTTTTTAACGCTTAAACCAAGTCGGTTGAGTCGGTTGTAAAGTGCGGTGCGGTTCATGCGGAGCCGCTCGGCAGCAAGGCTTACAGAACCATTGCAATTGCGGATGACCGATTTTAAAAATTCACGTTCTTCATCGAGTTGCTGGTCGCGGAAGTCATCGTAGCTATCGGCATTATATGCTTTTATTGCGGCTCGGTCTGCACTTGAGAAAGATGCTTTTTTGTGCGAATCATCATCGATTTGCAAATCTTCGGGGCTTAAAATTCCGGGGTCTGTAAAGCAGAGGGCGCGTTGGATGACGTTTTCGAGTTCGCGGATGTTGCCTGGCCAATTGTGATTCTGGAGCTTGTTCAAGGCTTCTGGCGAAAGAGTATATGGTTCGCCCGCTGGAGCGTATTGGCGGATAAAGTAATTCGCTAAATCCTCGATGTCTTCTTTGCGGTCGCGGAGCGGTGAAAGTTGCATCGGGATAACGTTCAGACGGTAGTATAAATCTTCACGAAAACGCTTTTCGAAAATTTCTTCTTTAAGGTCGCGGTTTGTGGCGGCAATGATGCGTACGTTGATGTGGCGGGTCTTGTTGGCGCCGATGGGGCGGATTTCGTGATTCTGGATGACGCGCAAAAGTTTGACTTGTGCGTGCAATGGCATGTCGCCGATTTCGTCTAGGAATATGGCACCGCCGTTTGCATCTTCGAAAAGCCCAATGCGTTCGTTTTGCGCTCCAGTGAAGGCTCCGCGTGTGTGACCGAAAAGTTCACTTTCGAAAAGCGCTTCGGGGATGGCGCTACAGTTGACTGTGACGAATTTATCGTAAACGCAGGCGATGGCGCGTGCAATCAAGTCTTTACCGACTCCTGATTCTCCTTGAATAAGCACTGGCCCAGTGTGCAATATGGCGCGTTCGACGTTCTTGCGCAAGCGTTGCATTGCTTCGCTCTTACCGACGAGGTGCGACATTCTTTCACGGAAAATGCGCTTTGCATTATAGATTTCCTTGAGGCGCGAAATTTTGCTCATCAAGTGTAAACGGAGCGCTTCGACGGAGAGAATTGCGTCGTAAAGTTTGCTTGAAACTTCGGTGTAGCGTTCGGGAGATTCTGCGTAGGCGAGAATCATGGAGTCCGGATTGTATTCGCGGAGGTCCGAAAGCAGTTCTGTGTTCTGGGCCGTGAATGAATCGAGATCCCAAATGACGATGGGTGCAAGCGGTTTTTGCAGAGATTCTGCGATTTCGCTTGCTTCGTCGCTTGTGGGTGTATGCACATCGACTTTGTTATCCACGGAAGAAAGAACGTCCAGGATGAACGAGGACGTTGCAGTCTCTTTTGTGAAAAAATCGATGGAAGGCATTTTAGTTGGAAGTCGGAAGTTGAAAGTCGGAAGTTTATAATCGCGGCTTTGCCGCCAAACTTAATACTGTCTACTTCCTACTGTCTACCGTCTACTGTTTACTTTCCCAGTTCCTTGCTGCGGTTCGTGCCGGCGACGACTGCCTTGATAAGCGTGCTGCGGAATGCACCTTCTTCGAGGGCGTCGATGCCTGCGATGGTCGTACCTGCCGGAGAGCAAACCATGGCGCACAAGTCGCTCGGGCTCTTGCCGGACTGCTTGACGAGTTCGACGCTTCCTTCGATGGTGCCGAGGGCGAGCTTGAGGGCGACATCGCGGGTGAGGCCAGCTTTCACGCCACCGCGGGTAAGTCCTTCGATGAATTCAAAGACGTATGCCGGAGCGCTGCCGGAAAGTCCAGTAACAGCATCCATGAGGGATTCTGCAACGCGGCAGGTCACGCCGATGTTACCGAAAATTTCTTCAGCAATCTTGAGCGTTGCTTCGGAAACGCCGTCGGTAGCAAGGCCCACAGAGCCCTTGCCAACGGTAAGCGGCAAGTTCGGCATCACGCGAAGAACCTGATTCTTTTCGCCGAGAACTTCGATGAGGCTCTTGCGGACAACGCCAGCCATGATGCTGATGAACGTCTTTTCGCTCTTGAGCGTTGCTGCTGCAGCCTTCCATTCGGCGGCAACGAGCTTGAAAATCTGCGGCTTGACGCAAAGGAATGTGACGTTAGCTTTTTCGATACCTTCGGCAAAGCTCTTGACGCGGACGCAACCAAGGGCGCTTACAGCTTCGGCAGCCTTGTCGCTCGGGTCAAAGAAGAAAATGTTCTTGGCGTCTGTGCCTGCGTTCAAAAGACCGCGGAGAATGGCTCCGCCCATGTTACCAGTACCGGCAAAGAAAATCGTATTGTTCATTTTTAGTCCTTTTAAAAAACTTTATGGATTGCTTCGGCGCTTCACTCCTCGCAATGACGAGAGGTGTGATCACTTCTTTCAAAGGCGAATTTTGTGATCATTTCTCGCAATGACGAGATTTGTAATCGCTTTTTGCGGTGACAAATGTTGCGATTGCGCTATGATGATATTTCGATAGTAAACGTAAAAATATTTTCGCTTGTAAAAAGGCGATGCCGGAACAAAGTCCGGCATGACAAGCATAAAAAGGCGACCCCGTTCCTATAAAAAAGGCGACCCCGGCACCATGGCCGGGGTGACATTGTGTTTGGCGAGGTTTTCGTCAAATTTGAATTAGACTTTCGGTTTGGAGAGCACGGCGAGGAGTTCTGCGTTCGTCTTGAGTTTACTCATGAGCTTGAGCAGGTTCTCCATGATGCCTGTTTCCGTCTCGTTCTGACTGCCACGTCTGAAGTTCCAGGCGGCATTTTGTTCAAGGAGCGTTAGCAAACGTTCTTCCTTGCGGGTGCCGGACTTGAACACGTCAATGGCAGGCCAGATGCGCTTTTCAGCGATGCGGCGGTCGAGCACGAGTTCCATGTTACCGGTACCCTTGAATTCTTCGAAGATCACTTCGTCCATGCGGCTGCCCGTTTCTATAAGGGCTGTACCGATGATGGTGAGCGAACCGTTTTTCTGGATTTCTTCGCTAATCGTGCCGTCTTCGTTCTTGACGGTGCGAATCTTGTCCTGAATCTTACGGGCTGCACCGAAGAACTTTTTCGGGAACTGCATGGCGTTTGCATCCACACCACCGGAAAGAATCTTGCCGGAGTGCGGAATCACAACGTTATTTGCACGAGCGAAACGCGTGATGGAGTCGAGCAAAATCACGACATCCTTTTGGCTTTCGACGAGGCGCTTTGCTTTTTCCAAAACCATGTTGGCAACGCGGGTGTGGTGCTCGGGCGGTTCATCGAATGTAGAAGCGACAACTTCAGCCTTGATTTCAATTCCCTTATCGGCAGCCTTTTCCTTGATGTCCGTGATGATGTCGCGCATTTCGGTGACTTCTTCCGGACGTTCGTCGATGAGGAGCGTGATGAGGATGATTTCGGGATGATTCTTCGCGATAGCGCGGGTGACGTTCTGCAAGAGAACTGTCTTACCGGTACGCGGAGGTGCGAGGATGATACTGCGCTGTCCCTTACCGATCGGGGAGAACAAGTCCATGATGCGGGTGCTGTATTCTGTTTCGTTCCATTCGAGGTGAATCTTTTCTTCCGGGTGAATCGGAGTCAAGTATTCGAATGCGACGCGGCGGCGCATCTTGTCCGGTTCTTCAAAGTTCACGCGGTCAATGCGGCGCATGGAGAAGTACTTATCTTGTTCGCGAGGTGTGCGCACAAGGCCTTCAATCGTATCGCCAATCTTGAGGTTGAATTTACGGATAAGATTTTGGCTCACGTAAACGTCGTCCGTGCTGGTCTGGTAGTTCTGATCCGGCATGCGGAGGAACCCGTGACCTTGCGGTGTGACTTCGAGGACGCCTTCCGTATAAATGATGTTGCCCTCGTTTTCGAGGCTCTGCAAAATATAGTTGAGGGACTGCTTGCGCATTCTGCGGAAGTCCACTTCCTTTTGCACGGCGAGTTCCTGGAGCTCGCTCATGGAGAGCTTGCGGAACTTGAGCCAGTTTTCCTTTGCCTTTAAAATGGCTTCGGAACCTGGAGCCGGGAGCGTAGCAGAATCATCGACAAATTCTTCTTGCTGCTGGAAATTGCGGTTGCGGTTGTTCTTATTGAACTTGTTGTTCTTGTTGAACTTGTTGAATTTGCCGTTTTGGTTGTTGAATCGACGGTCGTCTTGACCTTCGCCGTTTTGGGCCTGTGCTTCACCTTGCTGGGCATTCTGTTCGGCATTCGGGTCTGCAGAAACTTCACCTTGATTTTCGGCCTGAATCTGTGCCATGTCGCCATTCTGCGGGATGACTGCTTCTCCGTTGCTTTCGTTTCCGAAGGGAGCTTCTTCAGAAGATTCCGCGGGCTTGTAAGGCTGTTCGTTGTTGTAGATTGTTTCGGGAATGGCGTCTATATTGGCGACACCATACTGTTCGGCAAGGCGTTTTTCGGCGGCGGCAATTCCATCGACCGGTTCTTTTTTTTCTTGAAAATCTTGTTCTGAATCGGTTAGAACGGTTGTCTCGAATTCAGGATCCTTGTGCGGCTTAGCCTTTGGACCCGGTTTTCTACCACGACGTTTTGGCTGAGGAACGTTATCGTTGTTTTCAGGGAGCTTGTCTGGAGTTCCAAGATATTCGGGAACGGGAATGCCTGTGCTTTCCGGGTAAACGAGATCCGTCAGAGACGGCGTTTGTATATTCTTTTCGGAATTTTGATTTTTAGGTGTTCTGGGCACGATTGCGTCCTATAATTTTGGATATTTCAAGAAAATGAAATAGACTATACAGTTGAATGGATAATTAGGGCTAACTGCCCCATAAATTTTATTGATGATTAATATTGTGCTCCGAAATCGCGGAACGGGTTAAAAGATACATAATAATTTGTGAAATGTCATAAAAAAAATTTTTTTTTGAAAAAATAGCAACTAATAACTAAGTTTTTGGCTCTACCAACTAAGTTCTTCTTACCGCCTATTGTCTACTTCCTACTCCAAATTTGACTATATTTGGGGGCGTGGAATCCTTAAATAGAGTATATATTGCACTCGGAAGCAATCTTCCGGACCGCTCGGCCCACTTGAAAGCCGGGAGGAACATGCTTCGCCGCGTGAGTGCGGGAGGCTGGGTGGAAAGCCCGATTTATGAGACTCCGCCCGTTGGACCGGCTGGCCAAGGACCTTACTTTAACCAGGTTGTGAGCTTCTGGTACGATGGTGATCCGACTAAGCTTTTGTATTACTTGAAAGGCTCCGAGCTTATTCTTGGGCGTAAGGACCGTGGACATTGGAATTCTAGGGAAGTAGACCTGGATTTGCTTTTCTTTGGCCGCGAAGTTTGTTCTGGACGCCCGACAATCCCGCATCCGCAGGTTTATAACCGCCAGTTTGTGCTGGTGCCGTTAAACGACATTGCTCCGGACTGGGTGGATCCGAAAACGAATAAGGCTGTGAAGGATTTGCTTTTGGAGTTGCTTCAGCGAGAAGAAAAAATTCCGTTTCGCGTCATAAAAGGGGAGGAACCCTGATATGCTTCATGATAAGAACATTCATTTTATGGCTATTGAAGGTGTTATTGGCGTAGGGAAAACGTCTCTTGCTAAAGCCATTTGTGACCGCTGGAACGCAATGTTCATCGAAGAAAATTTTGCAGAGAACCCGTTCCTCCCGAAGTTCTATGAGAACCGTGCGGCGTATGCTTTCCAGACGCAGCTGTTTTTTTTGCTCGATCGTTTTAAGCAGTTGCAAAATTCCGCTTTGCAGAGCGACTTGTTCCATGACCTGCTGGTAAGCGACTATACGTTCGACAAAGACCGTATTTTTGCCTCGCAGAACCTCACCGAAAACGAACTTACAATGTACGATCAGGTGTCGAATGCCTTGAATCATGATATTCGCAAACCGGATTACGTTGTTTATTTGCAGGCGAGTGTCTCGACGCTTTTGAAACGCATCAGAGGCCGTGGTCGTGCAATGGAAAAGACTATTGACGGAAACTACTTGAGCGATTTGCAGGACCGTTACGACCATCATTTTTGGCATTACACGGACGCTCCTGTGCTGATTATTAATACAGATAATATTGATTTTGTCCATAACGAAAGCCATTTGCAGATGGTATTGAACGCAATTGCGTCCTGCCCGAGTCAAACGACTTACTTTGTTCCAGAAGGTAACTAATCATGCAGATAATTAAGTCTATCGATTCCCTACGTCAAGCGCTTGCTCCTCTCGCGAAAGAAGGGAAAAGAATCGGTCTCGTTCCAACGATGGGTGCTCTCCATGAAGGTCATGGAGCTCTTATCAAAGCGTCTGTGAGCGAGTGCGATGTGACGGTTGTAAGTGTGTTTTTGAACCCCATCCAGTTCGGTAAGAACGAGGATTTGGACAAGTATCCGAAGCGCTTGGAAGCTGATGCTAAGCTTGCCGAATCGATTGGTGCAGATTTCGTATTTGCTCCGTCTGTCGCTGAAATGTACCCTGATGGCGATCCGATGACGCTTGTTCGTGATGAACAGCTCGAAGGCATGTATTGCGGCGCTTATCGCCCAGGACATTTCCGTGGTGTCTTGACGGTTGTCTCTAAGCTGTTCCTCATTTCTGGTGCGAACGATGCCTTCTTTGGTGAAAAGGATTACCAGCAGGTGTTTTTGATCGAACGAATGGTGAAGGACTTGAACTTCAATATCAAGATTCACCGCGTGAAGATTGTTCGCGAAGAAAGTGGCCTTGCCCGTTCTAGCCGTAATGAATACTTGACGGAAGAAGAACGTGCCCAGGCTCTCGGCATTTACAATGGCTTGAAGGCTGCAAAGGCTGCTTATGAAGCGGGCGAACGCAGTGTCTTGAAGATTCGCGATATTGTCGTGAAGTCGATTGTGGCTGCTCGTGGCGTGGTGCAGTATGTCGAAGTTGCAAGCCAAAAGACTCTGCAAAAGTGCAATGGCGCTTTGGGCGAAGAAAAGGCGGTGATTCTTGCTGCCGCATTCTTTGGCAAGACGCGCTTGATTGATAATATGGAGCTTAATTAGAACTTAGAACTTAGAACTTAGAACTTAGAACTTAGAACTTAGAACATTCTCTCTTACCTTTAAGAATATCTAAGTTCTACCAACTAAGATCTACCAACTGCGGCTTTGCCGCCCTAAGTTCTACCAACTACTTTTCCGTAGCGGTAAAGATTCCGTCCCATTTTTCGCCGGCGCGAGTGGGCGGATTTTGTTTATAGGCCTTGCAGCGGTTGATGTAGACTAAGCTCGGACATGTTTTACTGCCTGGATCGCGCTCAGGTAAGTGTGGCTCGAATTGTAGACATTGTGTAAAGAGCTCAATTGCCTTATCCCATTCCATGGTGAGGTAAGCTGTGCGAGCATTTTCCCAAATGGTGCAAAGTTTTTTGAGGTTGTTTGCATTTTTGTCGTTTGAGTAGGCCAATAGTTCAAATGTTTCAACTGGTTCGTCTTTACCGACTACGCGAATTATGTCGAGCGAACGGTAAATATATTGATCGATTTCTTTTTGCTTTTGGATTTGGTCTATCGTGTTTTTGCTGACATGGATGTATGCGCCATACTGTTTGGCAGCGCTTTCAAGACGGGATGCAAGGTTCACTTCGTCACCCATCATGGTGTAGTTCATTTGTACGGACGAACCCATGTTTCCTGTAACGACATCGCCAGTGTTGATTCCGATTCTCATGTGCATTTCATGCACGATCTTAGGCCATTTATCGCCTTCGCTGAGCCATTTTTTACGTAATCTCAAAAGTTCGTTTTGCATGTCGAGCGCTGTGTTGCAAGCGTGTTGAGCGTGGTCGGAGAGGTATTGCGATTCAAAAAATGCGATAATGGCATCGCCTTCGTATTTGTCAAGCGTTCCTTCGTTTTTGCTCAAAAGAATGTCGGTCATGGCGGCCAGATATTCATTCAAAAGTTCAACGAGCTTACTTGCGCTTCCGATTTTTTCAGAAAATGTCGAAAAGCCTTGAATGTCGGTAAAGTATGCAGTAACGATGGATTCTTTACCGCCCAATTCCGGATACTTCCCGCTTTGAATCATTTCATCGATACGCTTGGGCGACATGAATCGCTTGAACGTATTTGTTACAAATTGTTTTTCTTCTTCAATCTTTTGCTTTTCTTCAAGAATCCTCATTTTTTCGATGAATTCAAAGAATGCTTGAATAACCATCGCGAGTGTGTTCGGTACGACAATAGCGAGAAGTTGTTTGAAAACGCCAATGTAGATGTTGTGTCTAAAGTAAATGTAAGCAATAAACATGTAGAGAACGGCTAATGTTATCGTGATGAATAACGACAGAAAACTTCTAGTGTAAAGGCCGATGAGTGTGCAAATTAAAGCCAATAAAATGACTATGTACCGTTGGTATTTTTCGTTTAAGACCGTCAGATAATCATCTTCGAGAATATTCTTGATAATGCTTGCGTGTGTTAGAACTCCGGGGACGTTTTCTTCGTGCGGGCCGTTTACAATATCGAAAAGAGCGGAAACGGATGAACCGAGAATGATAATCTTTCCAGCGTATTGGTCGAGATTCGTGGTGTCCCTGAAAATGTCGTAGTATGAAACATGTTTGAACGTTCTGGTTTCTGGTGAAACTCGGTTAAAACGCCCTTTGTACTTGATGAGGAACTCGCCGTGATCGCCGATGGGAATACGCTTGTAAGGGCCAAATCGTAATTCTTCGCTAGGCTTAAGATTGTTGATTTTCGCGTCGCTAGTTTCTGAAATGTCCTGCAAAATACTGTTTGTGAAAAAACTAATAGAAGCGGACCACTCGTTTTTGGCCTTGTTGTAGCTGATATCCATTTGACGGGATAAATGCATGTGGCCGCCGATTTTGATTTTACGATAGCTCGGCTCGTAAAAATGAATAGTCTTGAGGACGCTTGGCGTAATGTTGATTTCGTTTTCTTCTTCATCCGTGATGACGTAAACGCCTTCATCCTCTTCGCTTTTGGCCATCGCGTATCCGTGACCTAAATCGAGGGATTTGCTATCGTTTAACTTGTCAAAGATGCTATCGGGAAGTTTTCGAAGAATTCTTGAAAGTGTGTCATTTAGATGCTGATCGTCACCGACGAAAATATCGAAAACAATATGTCCTTCGTTGTTTCGCTTGGCGGTGATTTTTGAAGAGGTCTCGACTAAACTTGCTTTTTGTACTCCGCTTTTTTTGATTTCTTTCATCTTGTCACGGAGGGCTAAGAACATGGGGTATGTAAAGTTCGGATAAGTTGTTTTGTAATCTCCTGCAGAGTCGCGGTAAATGCCGAACGGCTTTCCTATATCGATGTATTCACCGATTTTGATTTTAACGTCTTTCGGATCTTTATGGAATAAGTGCAATATGGTCATCAACGAGAGTGTCGAATAAATTCGTTGAGGTGCAAGCTTGTTGTCTTTGACGTATGGAAATTTGTACAACATGCGGATGCGGCGAATAATGCCATCGTTGTCAGGATAGGCGTTTACAGCGCCTAACTGTGCGCCTGCATTTGCAAGTTCCGGGAAAACGTTGTCGAGCAATTGTCGCGATTCGATGTTTTGTGGATTGTCGACTTGGTTTAATTGAAATGTCGATGAAAATCCGATTTCTTTGGCGCGGTCCCATGTGCTTAGGGCGTACCAGTCGCTTTTGTTCTTGTAGTATGAAGTGTTGTTCATCAAGAAACTGACAATGCAAATGCCGGAATTACGCGTGGCTTCAACGAGTAGAGAATCGTAATTGAAGAATGATTGAATTTGTGAAAAGTATTCGGCGTGGTTTGTGTCAGGATCAATTTCTTTGAGAATTTGTTTGCACTGGGCGCCCCTGCGTTGCCCGAAGTCGGCTTCTTTAAAGAGAATATCGAATGCGATTGCCGCGGCTCCACCTTCACCAAGGTTGTCTATGACTTTGGCATGGATTGAACGGTCCCATTCGTAATAATGCCCGAGCTTTTGCAATGATTTTTCATCGACGTCGGCGATGAGAATGTTTTGGTCATTGTACGACGTACTCTCCAAGAGCACTCCGTCTTTGGTGCCGGTGGAATCCTTGACCTCAGTTATCCATTTGAAAAATTGATCGTAGAAAATATTTTCTGCCGATTCGGCGGTAAAGTTGTTTTGCGAATTTCCAAAAAAGAGGATAAAGGCGACGGCGATTGCCGAAATGGCTAATCCCCAAAAAAGTTTTGTGTTTTTGTTTCTGAGAAATTTTACGATTTTTTGATCCATGACAAGAAAAAAATAATAATTGAGCAAATGGTGTCATTTTTTGTGCTGAAATTAATCTCTGTAAAAGACTATATTTATATAGAGAATTCAGAGGAGCTTGTTTTTGACTGCGCAAAAGAAAAAAACTGTTAAGAAATCGAAGAAAACAAAAGTTGAACCGAAGAAAAATGTTCAGGAGCCGGATTCGTATTTTATCACGATGATGGTGGGGTATTTGGTGTTGCTCGCGGGCATAATCCTGTTGCTTGGATGTGTCACGATTTCAATTGTGGGCGAGACCGAAAACTGGCTTGGCAATTATTTTGGCGTCATGTTCCCGAGCTTTATGACGTTTATGTTTGGGCGTGTGGCTGTTGTTGTGTTTACGGCGGCGCTTGTCCTTTGGGGACTTTTCATTGCGATTGCACAGCTCCGTGCAAAGTTGTTGCGTTTTGCGGTGGGGGCGAGCTTGCTTGTTGTCAATGTTTCGTTCCTCATGTCGCTTAAGAATTTTGGCGAAAAGAGTGTTTCGAACGAAGCCCTTTCGATGAGCGGTGGCGTTTTGGGTGAATTCTTTTTGCAGAACTTGGCAATTCCCGTTTTTGGACGCGTCTCGTATGTTGCTCCTTTAATTTTGCTGTTGGCATCTTTGGGGCTGATTTTGGTCCTTTCGTTTGGCGTGCGACCGAGACATTTTAAGTTTGTGGCCCAGACGATGCGCTATATCTGTGGCGTGTTTGGTCAGCGCCGTTCGATGGCTCCGATTGAGGTGGAAACGGTTGAAGTTCCTGCGGTGAAAAACGATAAGAAAGAGTCCGAGAAAAAGACGCTCCGTCGCGGTGTTGTGATGGAAGACGAGACGATGATGTTTGTCCCGGATTCTGTGAAAATGCGTAGACGCGGGAAGGTCGAGCCGTTTAACGGTCGCCATAACTGGCTCACGGATGAACTCGATGTAAGCCGCTCGGATATGCAAACGCAGGTTGGGGATTCGTTTGGATTGCCTCAATATGCTGGGAATGTCTTGCCGGAAAATGCTGCTGGAAATGCGCGACCGGGCGATTTGCAAAATGCACCGATTGGAAATGCTGGGATTGCCCCTGCTGTTGCAACGTTGGGCGATGCTGCTGATGATGGAGCTTACGAAGATCCGGAAATTCTCCGCTTGGAAGAAGAGTTGCGCTTGAATGAACGCCACATGAATGCGCTCCAAATTTTGGAAATTAAGGAACGCATTGGGGCGCTGCGCCGTGCACGTGATTTGATTGACTGGGAAAAAGGACATCGTGGGCGCATGCAGGTGAAAGGCGATGTGCGCCGTGATGGAAATGGTGAAACAGTGGAAGCGGCTCCGCATGTGGATGTGCCGATGCCAAGCAAGGCAACGAAGGCGACTCCCGTGCCTCGCGATGCGACTCTTTCTGATTCTGTTGCGACTCGTGCTGCAATTCATGCCGAAGAACTCTTGGGTGGCGATGGCGCCCGTGTGGAAGATTTCCCAGGGAGCCCTGCTGTCGAAGATGACGAAACGTTTGCGCCTGTGGTTGTGACAGCCGATGAAGTGGGTGAGGATCCCGAACTTGATGAAACGCTCCCGACGATGCATGGAGCGGGTGGCTCTGGTCGCTCCGGTGGTGCGCGTCCTGCTGTAAAGGTTATTCAATCGGCCCAGATTCCTCCTGCACAGACGTCATCTTACGATGAGTACAAGGTTCCGGAAATTGCAAAGATTCTCGATATGCACGAGGTGCAGACGGCGGATTACACCGAAGAAGAGTTGAACGCCATCGGCAAGATGCTCGAGGAAAAGCTTGAAAACTTCAAGGTCAAGGGTCGTGTGATCGGTTGCGAAACGGGCCCGATGATCACTCGCTTTGAAGTGGAACCGGGCCCGGGCGTGAAGGTGAGCCGCTTCTCGGCGTTGCAAGAAGACTTGGCGCTCCCGCTGAAGGTCTCGTCTATTCGCATTTTGGCGCCGATTCCTGGTAAGGCAGCCGTGGGCGTTGAAATCCCGAATCGTAAGTTCCAGACAGTATTCTGCCGAGACGTGTTCTTGAGCGAAAAGTTCAAGCCCGCACCCGACAAGATTCTCGTGGCGCTTGGCAAAGATATCACGGGCGAATCTTTCACGATGGACTTGGCGAAGGCTCCGCACTTGCTCATTGCAGGTCAGACTGGTTCCGGTAAGTCAGTTTGCATCAACGCGCTCATGGCATCGATGCTGTTCAGCAAGACTCCTGATGAACTCCGCATGATTCTTGTGGACCCGAAGGCCGTGGAACTCAAGATGTACGAAAATATCCCGCACCTCTTGGCGCCGGTCATTACCAAGCCGGAAATTGCCATCCAGGCGTTGCAATGGCTTTGCTACGAAATGGACCGCAGAACCGAAGTTCTGGCATCTGCGAAGGTTCGTAATATTGGCGGCTTTAACGCGAAGTTCGAAGCGGGCGAATTGCCGGATGAAGTTCCTGAAGAAGATCGCGGCCACCGCATGGCGTTTATCGTCGTGATTATCGACGAAATGGCGGACCTCATGATGGTTGCAGGCAAGGAAATCGAAAAGTCCGTGGCTCGCTTGGCGGCTAAGGCTCGTGCCGTGGGCATCCACTTGGTGCTGGCGACACAGCGTCCGTCCGTGAAGGTCATTACGGGTATCATCAAGGCAAACTTGCCGACTCGTATTAGCTTCAAGGTGGCATCTCAGATTGATGCTCGCACTGTCATGGACCATGCCGGTGCCGAAAAGCTCCTTGGTCGCGGCGACATGCTTTATAAGGCCGTGAATGACCCAGATCCGGTACGCGTGCATGGGGCGTTCTTGAGTGACGAAGAAGCCGAACGCTTGGCCGATGCCTGCTCCGACCAGAACGTGTTCTACCCGCAGGTGGAATCGTTCGACGTTTCGGGTGGCGAAGATGGCGATGAAGAAGGCGGCGGTTCTCTCAAGAACGAGAAACTTGACAAGCTCTTGTTCGAAGTAGCGCAATGGGCGATTAGCGTGAACGGTCTTTCGACTTCGGCGGTGCAGCGCCACTTTAGCGTGGGTTACAGCCGAGCTGGGAAGATTGTCGATCAGCTTTATGGCCTTGGCGTTTGTGGCCCGAGCAAGGGCAACTCAAAACCGCGAGCCATGCTTATTGGAATGGACGAACTCATGCAACTCGAACGCTCCGGAAGATTTGGATAAAGAAGAACTTAGAGCTTAGAACTTAGAACTTAGAAAAACGTCATTGCGAGCGAAGCGCGGCAATCTATCTAAGCTCTACCAACTAAGTTCTACCAACTATTGACCAATGACTATGAAAGAATACGCTCCTGCAAAAATCAATTTGTTCCTCGATGTCATCCGCAAACGTGAAGATGGTTATCACGATTTGGGGACTGTTTTCCAGACCATTGATGCCGGCGATACGGTCGAGGCTACGCTCCGTGATGATGGTGAAATCCACCTGACGTACAACGAGCCGCAGAACTATCCGCTGGAATCGGACCTCGTGTTCAAGGCGGCGAAAGCGCTCAAGGAGTATGCCAATTGCGCTCTCGGTGCGGACGTCCACCTCACGAAGGTGATGCCGCTGGGGGCGGGCCTTGGCGGTGGCAGTGCCGATGCTGCTGCGACACTCCGTTTGCTCAATCGCTTGTGGAATTTGAACCTCCCGTTTGAAACGCTGGAATCTATCGGCGCTCGGCTTGGTGCCGATGTGCCGTTCCTCGTCCGAGGCGGAACCGCCTTTGCCGAAGGCATCGGCGAGCGCCTGACGTTTGTGGAACCGCTTGATCTCCCGGAAGGGGCTGCTCTCCTCATTGCAACTCCGCTTGATGCTGTCCCGACCAAGGATGCTTATGCGGGTGTTCCGAAGTCTGGCCCTGACCGCTGGGAACAGTACAAGGCGGCTTGGTCTGCGCAATCTTCGTCTACGATTCCGCAGTACCTCAATCCAGCTTCCTACTTCAACGCATTCGAAATTTCCGTCTTCCCGACGCACCCGCTTGTCGCCGAGATGAAGCAAAAGTTCATCGAACTGGGGGCCGATGTCGCCTTGATGTCCGGTTCGGGGGCGTCTGTTTTTGGAATTTTCAAGACCAAGGAACTTGCTGAAAAGGCAGCCGCAGCACTAAAGCCGATTTCTCGTTACCAGACCATAACCAAATTCTGGCATCGATAGGCGGCTTCGCCGCAGTTCTAAGTCTCAAGTTACTAGTTACTAGAAATGTTTATTTTGCAACCTCTAGTAATTACTAACTATTAACTAGTAACTAAATATTACTATCCAAGTTCTGTAAATTGCTTTTTTTTTTGAAAATTTTTAGAATTTTATCTTTGACAAAAGAGATTTTTTTACTATCTTTGTCGCACCATTGGGGTATCGTCAAGTGGTAAGACAACGGATTTTGATTCCGTTATTCGTTGGTTCGAGTCCAGCTACCCCAATGAATTTTTTTTATCTAATGGAGATAATACAATGGAACTCACAACGCTCAAAGCTACCTCGAGAGTGCTAGGTGCAAACCGCGAAAACGCCCGTTTGCGTAAGGCTGGTCAGATTCCGGCCGTCTATTATGGTAAGGGTATCGAAGCTAAGAACATTGCTGTAAGCGAAATCGACCTTCGCAAGGTTCTTGCTCCGGGCAAGCGTTACACGCTTCTTGACCTCGAAATCGACGGCAAGGCTGGCAATCCGGCTATCGTCTACAGTGTCCAGAAGGACGCCATCACCCAGAAGATCACTCACGTTGACTTCATCAAGATCGCTGATGACGAATTCGTGAAGGTTCGTATCCCGGTCAAGCTCGTCGGTCTCCCGATTGGTGTCAAGACTCAGGGTGGTATCTTCTCTCAGGAAGCTCGTTACCTCATGCTCGCTGCTAAGCCGGCAAGCATCCCGTCTGTTCTCGAATTGGACATTTCCAACTTCGAAACGAACGTGACTTTCTACGCCAAGGATTTCAAGCTCCCGGAAAACGTTCAGCTCGCTTCTGTTCCGCGTACCGTTATCTTCTCGATTTCTTCTAAGTCCAAGAAGAAGGACGCTGCAACTCCGGCTGCTGATGCAGCACCGGCCGCTGCTGCTCCGGCTGCCAACTAATTTTGGCGCCAAGCTGAAAGGCGAATTTGAGACCTGTCCCATTGCGGGCGGGTCTTTTTTCGTTGAAAATTCTGAGTCTATTGACAATCTTGACTTCTAATTTTATATTAGTGTTCAAATGAGCAAAGGTAAGAAGATAAATCCTGTATCGATTCGCAGCTCGGCTGCGGAGTATTTGACCTATATTTCTGCGGTAGGTGGTTCTGAGCAGAGTGTCGAGATGCGTTATGAAGATGAAAACGTCTGGCTGACGCAAAAGATGATGGCGGAACTGTATGGGGTCAGTGTTCCGGCGATTAACCAGCATATCAAAAATATTTTCGAAGACGGCGAACTGACGGAGACGGCAACTATTAAGAAATACTTAATAGTTCAAAATGAAGGAGAAAGGCAGGTTTCTCGCCAAGTGGATCATTACAACCTTCAGATGATTATCGCTGTGGGCTTTAAAGTTAATAATGAGCGTGCGGTGCAATTCCGCAAGTGGGCGGGGCAAATCGTTAAGGATTACACCATCCAGGGATGGGTTATGGATAAGGAACGTCTCAAAAATTTTGGGACAATTCTTACCGAAGATTACTTTGAACGTCAGTTGGAAGTTATACGTGAAATACGCGTATCCGAACGGCGTTTTTATCAGAAGGTGACTGACATTTATTCTACGGCATTAGATTATGACCCTTCTGCAAAAGTTACACAGGATTTCTTCAAGAAGGTTCAGAACAAATTGCATTGGGCGATTCATGGACATACTGCGTCAGAACTTATAGTGGAGCGTGCGGATAGCAAAAAAGAACATATGGGGCTAAAAACGTGGGCTGCGTCCCCTAATGGGAAAATTTTGAAATCCGATGTTATTGTTGCCAAAAACTATTTAGAAAAGGATGAACTTAAGGCGTTGGAACTGATTGTTTCGGGTTATTTAGACTTTGCTGAAATGCAAGCGAATCGGCATATCCCGATGACGATGGAAGATTGGGCAAAACATCTTGATCGGATTCTAGAAGCTACAGAACACGAACTTTTGACTAATGCGGGAAAGATTTCGATGGAAGTGGCTCAGGCTCATGCGATTACAGAATGGGAAAAGTACCGCATTGTGCAGGATAAGTTATTCCATAGCGATTTTGATTACTTCCTTGAGCTTCATGAAAAAATGGCTCAATACAAGCCGTAGCCGATTTTTGTATATTCTAGATATGAAATTACTCAAGCTTTTATCTTGCCTTTCTTTTATCGCCCTTCTTGGGTGTGCTAGTTCTGAACCTGTCGTACAGCAACAGGATAGCAATGCTGATGAAGTTCGCGCAAATTCCGCAAAAGCGTATAGCGAACTCGATGCGGAAAAGTAACGATATTTTTTAAGGTTTTATTATGTATTTAATCGTCGGTCTTGGAAATCCTGGAACGCAGTATTCGAACACGCACCACAATGCCGGTTTTATGGCAGTTGAAAAACTCGCTGACCCGAGCAAGGACTGGAAATCGGAACACAAGGCGCTCACCATGAAGGTGAATATTGCTGGTGAGGAATGCCTCCTCGTGAAGCCGCAGACTTACATGAACTTGTCTGGGGAGGCGGTGCAGGCGCTCATGACGTGGTACAAAGTCAAGGTTGATCATTTGCTCGTTTTTAGCGACGATATTAATTTGGATGTAGGCCGTATCCGTTGCCGCAAGGACGGTAGCCATGGTGGTCAGAATGGACTCCGCAACATTATTGAACATGTGGGCGACAAGTTCCCGCGCATCCGTTTTGGCGTAGGCAAGTGCCCGCCGAAATTCGACCTTAGCAACTGGGTTTTGGCAAAGTTCCCGCCTGAAGACCGTCCGAAATTCGATGAAGCAATCGCAAAAGTCCCGGCGCTTGTGGAATGCTATTTTAAATTCGGCATCGAAAAGTGCATGGAGCGCTATAACGGGAAATGACTCTTTTCCCAACCACTAGCCACTAACCACTGTTTGCTGCGAAGCCCCGCTATATGCAACGCATGCTACAAAATCGTTATTGCCCTGACTTGCAATGGATTAGTCAGGGCAATTTTTTCTTCTTTAAAATTATATATTGATAATAAATTTAAAGGAGGATGTCGTGAAAACGATATGTTACAATAATGCATTCAAGTCATTTATGACGTTGTTTTTTGCGGCAGTCCTGTTGAACGCCTGTGCAAGTAAAGAAGACAATTCCGTTGCGGCTTTGGAGATGAATCCTCAGTCAGAAAACGTTTCTGACGGTGTTTCTGAAAAAAATCAGAAAGGCTTGTCCAAAACAATTTATGGACTTGTCCAAGATGTATTTGATAAAGACGGTTCTGGGATTCAATTGACAGCCCTGAATGCTGAATCTTTAGATTCAATGGGGCCTGCTTTTTCGGGAAATCTTGAAGAAAAATTTGGAAGGTATTCGATTAAAGTCGATTCTTTGGAATCAAACCTCGTTGAGGTCTCGGTTTCAGGAATCTTCAATGATAAAATTTTTGAATTTGACCGTAAAAACGAGATAACTTTAAACGCGATAACGGATGTCACATTGCTTGATACGGTAAATGTCCATTTTTTCACGCATTTGGAATCTGCTCGAGTTAGAGAACTTGTTCGAAACAAGAAGATTCCTTTTGACGAAGCAAAACGTGAGGCTCGTAAGGAATTGCTTGATGCGTTTAATATAAAGCTTGTTAATACGGATTCTTCAGTTGTAGATCCGGGCGCGCCTGAGAAGTGGAACTTTTGGGGGAACAATGCGGGTGATATTTTTTTGATGGCTGGCTCAATCCTTTTTTATTTACATTCGGGAAGCGATATCGGGCTATTTATCCGTGAATGTACGGAAGACTTTTCCAAGGATGGCAAGTGGGACAATGATTCCTTGATGTATGAAATGGCCAAAACGGCTTTTGATTATGGGCTTGATATTTTGTTTGGAGATATGATTTTGCCTTCGAAAATGCATCGGCTCGTACAAAGAATTGATGATTGGAGAGTTAAATATAATGAGGAAGTTTTAGGTGGCCGCGGTACGGGCGTTTATGCAAGAAATTATGTTCCAGACCTTGATAGAGAATTTTTTGAGAACTTTTGGAAAAATACGTTGGGCCTTGGAAAATGCAACAAGGATAGCGTTGGAAAAGTCGTAAAAACTCGTTACGGAGATTTTTTTACTTGTAAAAATGATACGCGGACTCATACGGGAATTCGTTGGCTCTCTTCATCGATTCTTGAAGCGAGTACTTATGGGATAAAATGCGAAAGTACGGACTATTTTATAACAGAAACGACTGATAGAACGCCTCTTTCGTATGTATGCGATTACGGCAAATGGCGTAACGCCTTGGATGTTGAAGGAAAGGTTGGGTTATGCACGAGTGAAAAAGAAGGTTCGCTTGAAGATGCCGATTTGTTTGGCTATGTCTGCAAATCTAAAAAGTGGGAAATCTTTACGGATTCGCTTGAAGATAAAATTAGCGGTAAACGTTATGCGTACCGCAAGGCGGCCGGGATTTATTGGATGATTGACGACTGGCGGGATACCACGTTTACGTGGGCGGAGGCTCAGTGCCCCGAAGGCTGGAAGCTCCCGACTGAGGATGAATGGGAAGAGTTGTCTAAACAACTTGCTGGAGTGACTGCAAACGGTTCTCAGTTGAATTTAGTTCATGTGGGGGAGTCTAATACTTGGTGGAGTTCGACGGAGAAAAACGATAGTCTTGCTGTAACGGCGAATGTTTGGCATCATCCGAGGAGCTATGATGAATCGCTGAGGTTTAATCTTACGATTTCAGCATTAGAAAAGGATCGTCAGGCGGCAATCCGCTGTGTGAAGAATCCTTAAAGACGGGCCCCCGTTCACCGTATAGGGATTTTTTTTACATATTTCTAGTAACTATTAACTAGAAACTAGTAACTAATTTTACTATATTCTATGCGCAAAAGAGGTACTTTATGAAACTTTTGCCAGAAGCTTTGACGTTTGACGACGTCCTCCTTGTTCCCGCTGAATCTTCTGTTCTTCCGGCTCAGACCGATGTGAGCACTCAGCTCGCTCCGAATATCAAGCTGAACATTCCTATTATCAGTGCCGCTATGGATACCGTGACGACGGCTCCGCTCGCCATTTCTTTGGCTTTGCAGGGTGGTCTCGGCATTATCCACAAGAACATGAGCATCGAAGACCAGGCCGAAGAAGTTCGCAAGGTCAAGCGTTGGCAGTCCGGTATTGTGACCAATCCGGTGACGCTCGATGCCGACGAACCTGTGTCTGCAGCTTTTGAACTCCGCGCCCGTAACAAGGTGAGCGGTTTCCCGATTCTTTCCAAGGGTAAGCTCGTCGGTATGCTCACGAGCCGCGACCTCCGCACGGTGAGCGACATGAACGTGAAGATCCGTGCCGTGATGACCAAGAATCCGGTGACGGCCAGCCCGAAGGTGAGCCTCGCCAAGGCGAAGGAAATCCTCGCCGAAAAGCGCATTGAAAAGCTCCCGCTCGTGGATGCTTCCGGTGCCTTGAAGGGCCTCATCACGATGACTGACATCTTGAAGCGCGAAAACAACCCGAACGCTAGCCTCGACAAGAATGGCCAGTTGCTCGTGGGTGCCGCTGTCAGCACTTCTGCAAATACTCTCGAACGCGTGGCTGCCCTCGTGGACGCCGGCGTTGACCTGTTGATTATCGATACGGCTCACGGCCACCACATCGGTGTGCGCAACATGGTGAAGACCGTTCGCAAGAAATATCCGAAGCTCACGATTTGCGCCGGTAACGTTTGCACGCCGGAAGCTGTCGAAGAACTCGCCAAGTGCGGTGCCAACATCGTCAAGGTGGGTATCGGTCCGGGTTCCATCTGCACCACGCGTATCGTGGCCGGTGTGGGTTACCCGCAGTTCTCCGCTGTCGTGGAATGCGGCAAGATGGCTCGCAAGGTCGGCGTGAAGATTATCGCCGACGGTGGCCTCAAGTTCTCTGGCGACATTGTGAAGGCTTTGGCCGCTGGCGGTCACGCCGTGATGGTGGGCTCGCTCTTTGCCGGTACCGAAGAAGCTCCGGGCGAAGTGATTCTCGCCGATGGCCGTAGCTACAAGAGCTACCGCGGCATGGGCTCCCTCGGTGCGATGAAGGCCGGTTCTGCCGACCGTTACTTCCAGGGTGGCGTCCAGGAACCGCGCAAGTTCGTTCCGGAAGGCATCGAAGGCCGTGTTCCGTACAAGGGACCGCTCCGCGACACTGTTTACCAGCTCATTGGCGGTATCCACTCTGCTATGGGTTATGCCGGTGCTGCTAACCTCGAAGAACTCTACAAGAAGGCAACGTTTGTCCGCATTACGGGCGCTGGCCTCCGCGAATCTCACCCGCATGACGTGACGATCACGAAGGAAGCTCCGAACTACAGGACCGGTGACTAATCGCTTAATGTCACCCCGGACTAGTTCTCTTTGACCACTTAGAGCTTTGACGCTTTGCGTCCGCGTCTTCGGCTCAATCATGATAGTCTGCAAGCAGCCTGGCGCAACACTCGCCTTGAATGCTACTAGCTCTTATGTGGTCATGATCCGCGAATGGGGACGGGGTCGCCATATCAAAATCTTCAATCCGTTGCATACAAGTGCAGCGGATTTTTGTATAATCGAAAACCACCGGCTAGGCCGGTGGTTCAAAAGAGCCTTCTGG